>CAXMQD010000688.1:0-5058 GCA_964194965.1 uncultured Acidimicrobiia bacterium
GTATTCCGATCCTCGCGAGGTCGAGGAACGCCTGCAAAAAATCCAGAGCAAGTACGCCACTCGGCTTCAAGCTATCGAAACCGAGACACCCATTCCGTTCAACTCCATGAATGACTGGGGCGCCGACGGTAGGATTAAGGCGTCTGCCCCGGCATATAGTCCATTCGTCAGGCATCGAGAACATCTTGAGATAGACTAAATCCGCAATCGGTCAAAAGTCCCCGTACACCACGGGTGTCCGTTAGGTCCGGAGCTTGCGGTGAAGCAGACATCCCGGCCGTTGTAGGGGCGGCGTTTCCAACCGAGACAGACCACCGGCAAACCCCTCGACCCCAATGTCTTCGAGGCCCACCCGAAGGCGCGGTTTTTGGGTGACGATTAGGGCCGGGACCACACGGTCCGGCCCGTTTCGCCAATGCCGCTTTGCAGGGTGCCGTTCCCGGTATAGAAATTTTACCGGGCCCAAGACACAGATCGGGAACGCCGTGACTCAAACCGCCACTACGAACAGCCATTCGCCGGACCGGGTTCTGGTCGACATCGCGGACTATGTCCTCGAGTATGAAGTCCGCTCGGAACCAGCGCTGGACACCGCCGCCTACTGTCTTTCGGACGCCCTGGGCTGCGGCTTGGAGGCGCTGGAATATCCGGCTTGCACGAAACTGCTGGGGCCGGTGGTTCCCGGCACCGTGGTGCCCAACGGCGCCCGGGTTCCCGGAACGGATTTCGTGCTGGACCCCATACAGGCCGCCTTCAACATCGGTGCCATGGTCCGCTGGTTGGACTTCAACGATACCTGGCTTGCCGCCGAATGGGGCCATCCCTCGGACAATCTGAGCGGAATCCTGGCGCTGGCGGACTGGCTGTCGCGCAGTGCCCGGGCCGAAGGGCGGCCGCCCCTGACCATGGCCGACGTGCTCTCCGCCCTGGTCAAGGCCTATGAAATTCAGGGCGTCCTGGCGCTGGGCAACAGCTTCAATCGGGTCGGCCTGGACCATGTGGTGTTGGTCAAGGTGGCGACGGCGGCGGTCTGCGCCGCCATGATGGGCGGAACCCGGGACCAGGTGATCGCCGCGGTGTCCCAGGCCTGGGTCGACGGCCAAAGCCTGAGGACCTACCGCCACTTTCCCAACGCCGGGTCGCGCAAGAGCTGGGCGGCGGCGGACGCCACCAGCCGGGCGGTGCGCCTGGCGTTGATGTCGATCGCGGGGGAAATGGGGATCCCGACCGTGTTGACGGCCAAGGACTGGGGATTTTACGAGGTGCTCTTCAACGGGCGGCGGTTCGAGATCCAACGGCCCTACGGCGCCTACGTGATCGAGAATATCCTATTCAAGATCAGCTACCCGGCGGAATTTCATGCCCAGACGGCGGTGGAGTGCGCCATGGCCCTGCACGGTCAGGTCAAGGACCGCATCGGCGATGTCGAAAAGATCGTCATCCGGACCCACGAATCGGCCCTGCGTATCATCGACAAGAAGGGGCCCTTGACCAACCCCGCCGACCGCGACCACTGCATCCGATACATGGTGGCGATCCCGCTGTTATTCGGTCGCCTGACGGCGGCGGATTACGAAGACCATGTTGCCGGCGACCCCAGAATCGACGACCTGCGCGGTAAAATGACCTGCGTGGAAGATCAGGGATTTTCCAGGGATTACTTGGACCCGGACAAGCGCGCCATCGGCAATGGCGTCCAGGTGTTCTTCACCGATGGGACCGCCACCGAAGAAATCTCCATTGACTATCCGCTCGGCCACCGGCGGCGGCGGGCCGAGGGCATCCCCTTGCTGATCGAGAAATTCAAAAGGAACTTGGAGCGGCGGTTCCCGGAAAGCCGGGCGCGGGAGATCGCGGATTTAACGCTGGACCGAAATCGCCTGTCCGCAACACCGGTCGACGGTTTCATGGACCTCTTCGTCAAATAGCGGGCTACGGGCGCATTCGAACCAGTGCCGTCCCGAGTTGACAGAACCGATCAATCTCCCTCGGCCACGCCTCGTTTTCGGGCCAGGGCCCTGCGTCTGCGATATGCCGGCAAAATGATGAACGTGACGCTGATCAGGATCAGGCCGAGGGTCATCGGGCGCTCCCATATGAAGCTGACGCCGTCGGTGAGGTTTACCGCGCGGGAGAAATTGTCCTCCATCATCTGGCCGAGGATGAAGCCGATCAGCAGCGGCGCCAGGGGATAATCGGCGAAGCGCATGATGGTCGCGCAGATTCCGAAGCCGACGAGAATGAGCAACTCCGTTGCGTTGTTCTGCCCGATATAGGCCCCCATCATAGTGAAGAAGAGAATGAAGGGAATCAGGTAGTTCCTGGGCACCAGCAACAGCTTCGCGATATAGGGGATCAGCGGCAGGTTCAGGATCAGGAGGACCACGTTGCCGAGATACATGGAGATGATGACCGCCCAGAAGATCTCCGGCCGGTCGATCATCAGCCGCGGGCCCGGCGCCACATTTAGGGCGAGGAGGGCGCCGAGCAGGATCGCGGTGGTCCCCGAGCCGGGGATGCCGAGCGTGAGCAGCGGCACGAAGGAGCCGGTGCAAGCGGCGTTGTTCGCCGCTTCCGGGGCGGCGAGGCCCTTGATGGAACCCTTGCCGAATTCTTCCTGATCTTCGCCCTTGGCGATGTTCCGCTCGACTGCGTAGCCGAGGAAGGAGGCGATGGTCGCGCCTGCTCCGGGCATGACGCCGATCATGAACCCCTGAATCGACTGGCGCCCGATGACCGGGGCGATTTTCTTCGCTTCGTCCAGGGTGATGCGGAGGTCCTTGATCTCGCCGGAGGCGCCGGTTTGGCCACGCTTGGGATCGAGGACGAGAAACAGCACCTCGGGCAATGCGAAGAGCGCCATCGCAAGGGTGATAAAGTTGAACCCGCTTTGCAGGTCCATGATGCCGAGGGTGAACCTGGGCGCGTTGAACTGGGCGCTTTCACCGACCGTCGCCATCATCAGCCCGAGGATGGTCATCATCAGCGCCTTGGCGACCTTGCCGGTGCCGGCGAAGGCGGCGATCGCCGTGAGGCCGACGATCATCAGGGCGAAGTATTCGGCCGAGTGAAAGAGCAACGCCACCGTCGCGAGCGCGGGCGCGAAGCCCATCAACAGGATCGCGCCGATGGTTCCGCCCGAGAACGAAGCGATGGCGGCGATGGTAAGCGCCTTGCCGGCTTTTCCTTGGCGCGCCATCGGGTATCCGTCGAACGAGGTGGCGACGGTGCCCGCGACGCCCGGTGCGTTTATGAGGATCGACGACGTGGAGCCGCCGAAGATCGCCCCGTAATAAACACCGGCCAGCATGATCAGGGCGGTCGTAGGGTCGCCGATATTGATCGCGACCGGGATCATGATGGCGATGATCGACATCGGCCCGAGGCCCGGCAGCATGCCGATGAAGGTGCCGATCAGGCACCCGGCGACCACCATGATCAGGTTCTGGAAGGTGAGGGCGGTGGTGAGGCCCAACAAGATTCCGTCAAGCATGGTGCGCCTCCCTCATGCGATGAACCAGGGCCACGGTCTCAGGAAAATGCCGAGCATCTCCTGCACCAGATACCAGATGCCGAAGGCACCGGTGACGGCGATCGGGATCATGATCAGGTATCGCCGCTCGCCCAGGATGAACGAGCCGCCGGCGAGAAACAGCACGGTAGAGGCCATGAAACCGATGGGCCGGAGCGCCAGCGCGTAGGCGACCATCGCCAGCAGCAGGACGATGGCCTGTCCCAGCTTGTACTGGCGCAGTTTCGATACCTCGATGGTGCCCAGCACCTCGCCGTCATCCGGCGCCGTCTCGGGCGCAAAAATCAGGACCAGGGCCAGGATCCCGCCGAGCACGCTCAGCGTCATGGGCATGGTGTTGGGCAGGAACGACATGTTCCGCTCGAAGGGGAGCAGCTCATAGGTGAAGGCGGTGTAGCCGTAGATCAGGCACAGCAGAAGAAAAAGGACGGCGATCCACTTATCGAGTTTCATGATGCAGATCCCTCGGAGCCTGCGAAGAAAGATCTACCCAGGTTAACTCGAATGGCCGCGATTTCATAGGCTTGGGACGTCGTCGGCCGCCGCTTTGCGAGGCGTTGCCCGTCAAGAACTTCCCCGACGAGGAAATCCGGGGCGCGAAACGGCGCCCCGGAAATCGAGTTCGATCAAAGGAAACCGAGTTTGGTCATCAGATCCTTGATTGCTTTTTCTTGGTTCACGAGAAACGCCTCGAACTCGGCGCCTGGGTTGTGGATGTTGACCCAGCCGTTGCGGGCGCGGACCGCTTCCCATTCAGGCGTGTCGTACATCTTCGCGATCGCCGCGCGATAGGCATCGGCCTTGTCGGCGGGAAGGCCCGGGGCGGCGAAGAATCCCCGCCAGTTCACGAACGAGGCGTCGAAGCCTTGCTCTTTCAGGGTTTGCGCGTCGGGAAGCGCGTCGACCCGCTCGTCCGAGGTGACGGCGATGATGCGCATCTCGCCGGCCTTGACCAGCGCAACCGCTTCGGAGAATCCGGTCGACCCGACGTCGACTTCACCCGACAGAATGGCGGCGTTCAGTTTGCCGCCGGCGTCGTAGGGGATGTACTTGACCTTCGTCGGATCGGCGCCCGCGGCTTCGAAAGCCATCGCCGCGACCAAATGATCCATTCCGCCCGGAACCGATCCACCGCCGACCGAAACCGACTTCGGATCGGCCTTGTACTTGGCAACCAGGTCCTTGAAATCCTTGATCGGGCTGTCTTTGGCGACGATCAGGGCTGCGTAGTCGCCGATGGTGCCGGAGATCATCGTCAAGTCACGGAAGTTGTAGGGGAATCGGCCGACCAGCGACCGGATCACGATCGGTGTCGAGTTCACCATCAGGGTGCCCTGGCTCGAGTCGGCGTTCTCGATCAGGTAGCCGATCGCCTTGCCGCCGCCGCCGCCCGACATGTTCTCGTAAGAGGCCTTGCCTACGATACCGGACTTGGTCAGTGCTTCGCCCGTGCCGCGGGCGGTGCCGTCCCAGCCGCCACCGGCGCCGCCGGGGATCAGGAAGTGAATGCTATCGATATCGGCCGC
>CAXMQD010000689.1:0-15903 GCA_964194965.1 uncultured Acidimicrobiia bacterium
ACTTCACGACAACATGGACTACACGCCCTATGAAGGCATGGAAGTAACGGGTTGGCCGAAAACCGTGATCAATCGGGGACGTGTCGTTGTCGAAGACGAAACCCTTCTGGTCGCGCGCGGGTCCGGCGAGTTCCTCGAACGGCAGCCGATAGACCCTGAAACCGGAAGCCCGGGTGAACGGGCACCCCTCGACCCGAGCAACACCTTCGGCGCGGATCTGATGTAGGGACTGGCTGGCATGCGTATTCTCGTTATCAATCCCAACTCCAATCAGGCCGTTACCGATGGCATGGCCGAGGCCCTGAAACCGTTGGAGATCCAGGGCGGGCCTGAAATCGTGTGCGTCACGCTGGCGGAGGGCCCGTTCGGCATTGAGAGTCAAGAGGACGTTGAATCCGTCACGCTGCCGCTCAAGAAACTGGTTTCACAAAGTGTCGACGCGGACGCTTATGTGATCGCGTGCTATTCCGATCCGGGTCTTCACGTCTGCCGGGAAGCCACCGACAAACCCGTTTTCGGTATTCAGGAATGCGGCGTGCTGACCGCGCTGTCCCTGGGCGACCGGTTCGGCGTGATCGCGCTCAGCCGTACGTCGATCAAGCGCCATCTTCGTTATGTCAGGCAGATGGGGGTCATGGCGCGCCTGGCGAATGAACGCGCCGCCGGCATTTCCGTGGAGCAAAGCGCCTCGGGCGCGGGAACCTTCGACCGCCTCTGCGAAGCCGGCCGAGAACTCCGCGATCTCGATGGCGCCGATTCGATCATTCTAGGTTGCGCCGGGATGGCAACCCATCGTGCCGCGCTGGCGGATCATTTGGGAATTCCGGTCACCGATCCCGTGCAGGCGGCGACCTCCATGGCCATCGGCACGGTCTTGCTTCGTCGCCATGAGTAGGAATTTCTCTGCCGTCGCGCATTCCGAGATTCTTTGATGCGATCCGGAGACCGCTGTCGATCATGGGCATCGTGTTGTTCCAGGTGGTGGTGATCATCGAGCGGATCTTTTTTCCGTGGTCCGCGGCCAACCAAGAAACCGCAATTGCCTAGGAAAACGTCATGAAAGCCACCGGCAAAACCATCATCCGGGGCGGGCGCCTCCTCGACGCTCCGGCCCACGCCGCACCGCGCGCCGACATCCTGATCGACGGCGACAACATCGCCGAGATCGGACGCTCCGGGCTGGCGGCGCCCGGCGATGCCACCGTCATCGATGCCCGCGGCATGTTGCTCCACCCGGGCCTGGTCAACGCCCATACCCATGGCCACGGCAATCTGGCCAAGGGCATGGGTGATCGTTGGACCCTGGAACTGCTGCTCGCCTCCGGCCCCTGGACGTTCGGCCAGCGGGTCTTCGAGGATACCTACCTCTCCACCCTCATCGGCGCGGTCGAGATGGTGTTGAAGGGATGCACCGCCTGCTACGACCTGACCCTGGAAATGCCGATGCCGACGCCGGAGGGCCTGGATGCCGCCGGTCGCGCCTACGCGGATGTGGGCATGCGCGCCGTCGTCGCCCCGATGGTCGCCGACAGGACCCTCTACGAGGCCATCCCCGGCCTCATGGACGCCCTCACCCCGGGCCTTCGCAAGGACGTGGAGAAGCTGCGGCTGGCGCCCTACCGCACCAGCCTTGCCAACATGCGCAAGGCGCTGCGCGGCTGGTCCCTGGACACCGATTTGGCCCGCCTGGCGCTGGCGCCGACCATCCCGCTCCATTGCTCGGACGCCTTTATGAAAGGCTGTGCCAAGCTGGCCCGGGATTTCGGCGTCGGCCTGCACAGCCATGTCGCCGAATCCAAGGTGCAAGCGGTCTCGGGCCTCAAGCGCTACGGCACGTCGCTCACCGCGCATCTGGACGACATCGGTCTGCTAGGTCCGGATTTCACCGTCGCCCACGGAGTCTGGCTTGACGACGACGATTGCCGGCGCCTCGGCGACCACGGTGCCTCGGTGGCCCACAACCCGGGCAGCAACATGCGCCTGGGGAGCGGCCTTGCCGACGCCCGCGGCATGCTGAACCGGCGCGTGAATGTCGGCATCGGCACCGACGGGGCCAACTGTTCGGACAATCTGAACATGTTTGAATCCATGCGCATCGCCTCCATGGTTTCCAAGGTCCAGGGACCCGACCAGCGCCAGTGGCTGACCACCGAGGAGATCGTCGCCGCCGCCACCGAGGGCAGCGCCCGCGCGCTGGGCTGGAAGGACATTGGTCGCATCGCGCCCGGCTACAAAGCCGACATCGTGTTCCTCGACCTGGGTACCATCAACTGGGTTCCGTTCAACGACCCCACCAACCAGTTGGTGCATACCGAGGACGGTTCCTCGGTCGCGCATGTGATGATTGGCGGGCGTTTGGTGGTGCGCGATCGGATTCCGGTGAACGTGGACATGGCCAATCTGGCGAAAATGGCCGAAGCCGCGCGGGCGCGCCTGGCCAAGGTCAACCGGCCCGGCAAGAAGTTCTTCGAGCGCCTGGAACGCATCGTCGGCACTTTTTGTCCCGGCCTCGCGTCGACGCCCCATCACATCCACCGCTACGGTGCCAGCATCCGGGCGTGAGGCGCGGCGGGGGTATCGTGCACTGAGTGACCTACGCCTCCGAAACGTTAGGCCCCTGGGCGCCGAGGCCGTGGTCAACCGGCCGCCGCGATCTCTCGTGGTCAAGGAAGACGAAGCCGTCGCGCGCGACGGTACGTGTCTTTTATGAGACCGAATTATCCTGGAACGGTTCCCGGCGGCAGACCCTCGATGTGCTCGCAGATATTGCGGGGGCGCGTCAGCCAAATGTCATCCCGATGCGCGGCGATGTGTTCGAAGGCGCGGCGCAGCCTGCGTATCCTATAGGGTCGACCGGCGACGAAGGGGTGCAGCGAAATAGGACAGACCAAAGGCTGATTCCGAGACTGCTCCAGCATTTCGTCGAACTGATCGACGATCATGTCGGCGAATTCCTCTGCCGAGTGCCGGTACCAGACGATTCCGCGAGTATCGTTGACCTCCACCGGATACGGCATGGAAAGAATTCGGCCGTTTCGCGTCTTCATCCAGATCGGCTGATCGTCCATGGTCCAATCCATGAAATAACGATACCCCGCTTCCTGCAGCAGATCGGGCGTGACGCTGGAGTTCGACAGCCACGGACTCATCCAACCTATCGGCCTCTGCCCTTCATGACTCTCGATAGTCGCCGTAACCCGCTCGATCATCGCCCTCTCTTCGCTTTCCCGAAGATGGCCTTGTTCTTCGGAGTTGGTTTCCCCATGACCGAGGATTTCATCGCCGCACGCACGCAACTTTTCGGGAAGGTCTGGGGCCATCTCGTAAATCGCCGTATTCATTTGTGCTTCGATCGGAAAATCCAGCCGATCGAACATTTCGAATAGGCGCCACATGCCGACGCGATTGCCATAGTCCCGCCAAGAGTAAACGGAGTGGCTGTGGGCTTGGTCGGGTGGCGCGATGGCCGCGCCCTTGCCCATGCCGAAACTGAACGCCTCGATGTTAAGCGCGACGTATACGGCAAGGCGCTTGCCATCCGGCCAACTGTAGTTTGGTCGCTTGGCGATGTTGGAGTATTCGTAACGGCCGTGTGTCGGCAACATGGCGTCTCTCTCCTTCTCCGATCGGCCTCGGGGCCGGATAATATCAATTGTCCTTAACATTGATTCATAGAGACAGCTTCTCCGTATGGCGCCAGTCGCATACTGACGAAGGAACCCTCGCCGTCAGCAAAATCGTGTCCGAGGTTGGCACCGGCCAGCCCCTATTGCATCCGCGAGGCGCGCCAATAGTCCGCCGGCGTCTTCGTCAGCGGCAATAACTCATTGTCTTTGAGCATCCGTGTCGCCTGCGCCTCGGCCTCTTCAAGGACTCCAATTTCATCCACCATGGTCACCTTACGTCCACGCATCAGCACGCGCCCATCGACCACAACGGTATCGACATCGGCGGCGTTGGCGAAATGAGCCAGCCGCGACACCGGCATATTGAGCGGCAGGAGATGAGGCTTAAAGAGGTCAACCAAAATGATGTCGGCCTTCTTGCCGACTTCCAATGAACCGAAGTCATTGGCGAGGCCTAAGCCGTCGGCCGCATCGATCGTCACCATTTCCAGAACCTTGCCGGGTGGCAAAACTTTGGGGTCACGGAAATGTCGGCGGTGATAGTGCATCGACTGCGCCATGTGACGGAACATATCGTAGCCCCGATCGGGTGCGGCGCCGTCGGAACCCAATACCACGCGAACGCCGGCATCGATCAGTTCCGGAACCGGGCAACGCCCGTAGATCGACATAATGGCGCTCGGATTGTGAATGATTGTCGCGTCGCGTTCCCTTGCGCGATCAATATCCGCCGCGGTCAAATCAACCGAATGGGACATCAAAGACCACCGACCCAAGGCACCGAGTTCGTCGGCGAAGGCGATCGACCCGTTGCGGTGCCCATCTTGGGTGAAGAGCAGATTATGGCGTTGGCGCTGATCCAAAACCCGATCGAAGATCGCCTTGATTTCCGCAAAGTCCAATCCGTCTTTAGTGCGGTCGGCATCGAAGACCGGCGCAGTCAAGCAATATTGGACCCGCCCGTCATGAACCGGCCCACTTTCGGTCAAAATGCTCTCGACAACCTCAAGCTGCTGGTCGAGGTCAACGCTCTTTTCGACACCGTCCTCGAGCCGCCGGAAATGATGCGGATAAGGCGGTCGATTGGGTCCAACGGCCAGATAGGCACGGGTTCCGGCCTCGCCAACGGCCGCCGCATAGGCCTCGACGTAATCGGGCGCATCGTTGCGGATCAAGTCGCTGCCGCCGCCCATCAGGCTGATCGACGTCGTCACCCCCGCCTTGAGTCGTTCCAAGGAGACCAATCGGGCTTCGGCGCGCCAAAAATCCGCACTCGATCCGGTTGCGTAGACTTTCAGGCAGGCATCGACCCAGGCGCCAACATGGCCGACGCCGAGCGTCTTGATCAAACCATGGCCGGCATGCCCATGGCTGTCGATCAACCCCGGTAGAATGGCCATGCGCCGGGCGTCGATGACCTCGTCGAGGCTGACGTTGGCACTGATTTCATCGCCATCGCCAAGCGCCGCGATGCGATCGTCTCGAATCAACACCGACGCGTTCTCCATGACGTTGCGTTCCCGATCCATGGTGATCGCGACCCCATTTTTAATGAGAATTGCGGGCATGTACTGGCCTCCTGCTTGCTAGAATTAAGCCGATCACGCTGGCGCCGAGATCACGGCTCGTGTTGTGCCATCCATTGTTCATAGGTTGGCTTCGGCAATTCGAACTGCTGGTCCGACGCCACATAGAAGTCACCATGCAACCGCGCTAAAGGCTGGTAGGTTCTATTGTCGATATGGAGATTCGCCGGATCAATGCAGTTGTCGCGAACATGCATCTGGATGACTTCACCGAATACAATTGCGCGATTGTGGTAGTCGACGATCCGCTCAACCCGGCACTCCATCGCCGCGGGCGCTTCGCGAATTCGGCCCGGCCGTACTTTGATGCTTGGCTCATACCCGAATCCGACCATTTCGGCCTCGTCAACATCGGGCGGAAATTCTATCGAGGTCGCCACCATGGCCTCGGCGACCGCGCTATCAACCGAATTGACCACGAATTCCCCCGTCGCACGGATATTCTCGACGGTGTCCTTCGGCGACCCATTGGGACGCGATTGGATGCCTAGAATGACTATCGGGGGAGCATCGCCGAAAACATTGAAAAAACTCATCGGCGCGACATTGCGGTCGCCGTTTTCGGATATCGATGTCACCAGTGCGATCGGTCTCGGCGCAACAATGGCACAGAGCAATTTATAGCGATCTTTCTTGCCGAGCGTTTCGAAATCAAATTCCATCGACCGAACCCACCTCCGTTGTGGCCAACGTCGGTGGTGTCAGAACAGGTCCTTGTTCGATGCGTCCTTCCTCTAGACCATGGCAGGCGATCATCGCGCCGCCGTCGACCGCCCGTGGTAGCGGCGGTTCAGCCCGGCAGCGGTCGTTGGCGAACGTACAGCGCGGATGGAACGTGCAACCGCTCGGCGGCGCGATCGGGTTTGGCACTTCGCCCTGAACCGGCAGCCGCGCGCGACCGGTCATGTCCATATCGGGAACCGCGTCGAGCAGCATCCGGGTATAGGGATGGCGCGGATTGGTAAAGAGCGTTTTCGTTGGTGCCACTTCAACCAAGTGACCGAGATACATGACGCCGACGCGTTCGGAAATGTGCTGGACGACCGCCAAATTATGACTGATGAAAAGATAGGTCAGGTCGAGATCTCGCTGTAGATCTTTCATCAAGTTGAGAATTTGCGCTTGCACGGACACGTCGAGCGCCGATGTCGGTTCGTCACAAACCAGAAAATCAGGTTCGCTGGCGAGGGCGCGCGCGATCGAGATGCGTTGGCGTTGTCCGCCGGAAAATTCGTGGGGGTATTTATCGCCGTCAGCGGCGGTCAGTTTGACTTGCTCGAGGAGTTCGCCGACACGGGCCTGGGTTTCCGCCCTACCCTCAGTCAATCCGAACGCGCGGATCGGCTCGGCGATGATATCCTTGACCCGCCAGCGCGGATTAAGGCTGGCATAAGGATCCTGGAAGATCATCTGAATACGTCGACGGATCGGGGCCATTTCCTTACGATTGAGCCCCCCAATATTGCGTCCTTCAAACCAAATACTACCTTCGCTCGGTCGATAAAGACCGACCACCAATCGTGCGACCGTCGATTTACCGCAACCGGATTCGCCGACCAAACCAAAGGTTTCCCCCTGCGGAATCTCGAAGTCGATGCCATCGACAGCTTTGAGGTACTGTCTTCCCTGGCCCTCTAGGACACGGTTCAGCCATGAGGCGGAGACATCAAAGCCGCGCTTCAAGCTGTCGACTCTGATCATCGCGCGGTGCGACATTTTGGGCGTCTTTTGGCTTGATGCAACCACGGTGGTTCCGGATTTCTGCGGCCTCCCCGTGATAGAGCCAGCAGGCGGTTTCATGGCCGCTGCCACCTCCTCGTCAAACAGCCAACAGGCGGTTTCACGGCCGTTACGATCGATGGGATCCGGTTGGTCGGTGAAGCATCGGTCAAACGCTTTGGGGCAACGCGGACTGAACCGGCATCCGTTCGGGATATCGGTTAACCGTGGCATCGCGCCGTCGATTTGCGTCAAACGCTCCGCGTTGTGGCCGATCGCTGGAATCGACCCCATGAGACCGTGGGTGTAGGGGTGTTGCGCATTATCGATGACATCGCGAACCGGACCAACCTCGGCAATGCGGCCGGCGTACAAAACCGCCACCCGGTCGGCGGTCTCGGCAATCACGCCCATATCGTGGGTGACCAACATGACGGCAGTGCCGTGCTCCCGGCACAAGCGTTTCAAGAGTGTAATGATCTGTGCTTGAATGGATACATCCAACGCCGTCGTTGGTTCATCGGCGATAACCAGGCTTGGTTCGGCACACAGTGCGAGAGCAATGACAACGCGCTGGCGCATGCCGCCGGAAAACTGATGGGGATAGTGGCCGATACGCATTTCGGGCGCTGGAATGCCGACCTCCCGCAGCCAGTTCAAGGCGCGTTCGCGGGCCTTTGTCGGGGTTATGTCGAGATGGGTGAGGATGGTTTCCGTGAGTTGTCGACCAACCGAATAGAGCGGATTGAGGCTGGTCAGGGGGTCCTGGAAAATCGCCCCGATTTCCTTGCCGCGGACTCGTCGCATCTCTTCATAGGACAGGTTATCAATGCGCCGGCCGCCGAGAATGATTTCGCCCCCGGCGATACGACCGGGCGGGTCGAGCAATCCGATGACGGCATTGCCGGTCGTCGATTTCCCGGCACCGGATTCGCCGACTACACCCAAAACTTCACCCTCGTCGATATGAAAGGAAATATCGTCGACCGCGGTCAATATTCCCCGGCGTGTGGGAAATTCGACCCTCAGGTTGTTAACTTCAAGATGCGTCATCGACTCATCTCAGTTTCGGGTTAAGCGCATCGCGCAGCCAATCGCCGAGCAGATTGACGGCAAGCACTAGAACAGCGAGAACGACGGATGGAAAAATCACCACCCACCAGATGCCGGAGAACAAATATTCGTTGCCAATGCGAATGAGGGTACCCAGCGAGGGTTCGGTTGCCGGCATGCCGACGCCCAGGAACGAGAGCGTCGCCTCTGTCAAAACCGCCATTCCCAGGCTAATGGTCGCGATGACCAGGACCGGTCCCATGACGTTCGGCATGATGTGTTTGAAGATAACCAAGGTCGGATGCAGCCCGATAACATGCGCCGCCTGGACATACTCCTTGCCCTTTTCAACCATCGCCAAGCCGCGCACGGTGCGCGCGTAGCTAACCCAGTTGGTCAGGCCAATCGATAGAATCAGAACCACGATAGCCAGTTGATCATGTAGCTCGCGCGGCATTGCGCCACGCAAAACGCCATTTATCAGGAGCGCCACCAGGATCGCCGGAAAGCTGATGAACACGTCAGCGACGCGCATAATAATCGCATCGATCATGCCGCCGGCAAACCCCGAAATTAAACCGAGGGAAACACCCAGAACGATAGCCAAGCCGACGCTCGCGAAGCCGACAATCAGTGAGACGCGAGAACCATACAAAATCGTTGATAATAGATCCCGCGCTTGGGTGTCTGTTCCGAGCAGGTGGGTGGCGTCGCCGCCACTTTGCCACGCCGGCGGCAACTCACTCTTCATGAGGTCGAGGGTCGAGATATCGTAAGGATCGAAGGGTGCCAGCACGGGCGCAAACAGCGCCGACGCAAGCAGCACCATCAAGACCCAAAACGCAGTAACCGTCAGCTTCGAGCGGCGAAAGCTGTAGTAGATGTCCGAATCAAAAAATTTCTCGATCCGCGTCATCATACTGGGTTCCTCGTTCGGCTAAATTGTGTGACTTCCGGCGCGACCAGAATCTACTCGAAGGCGCGGATCGACGCGGAAATAGAGAAGATCGACTGTCGAATTGATGACAACAAACATAAAGGCGACCAGGAACAGATAGGCCGACATGACCGGGACATCGATAAAACTAACCGCTTGGATGAACAGGAAACCCATGCCGGGCCATTGGAAAACGGTCTCGGTGATAATCGCAAATGCAATCAGGCCACCGATTTGTAAGCCGGCGATGGTAATCAACGGAACCATCGTGTTCTTCAAGGCGTGCCCAAAGTTCACAGCGCGGTTGCTGAGGCCCCGGGCGCGGGCAAATTTAATATAGTCGGTGCGCAGGACTTCGAGCATTTCCGAGCGCACCAACCGCATAATCAGCGTGATCTGAAACAGTCCCAGCATCAATGACGGCAAGACCAAGGATTTGATTCCGCTCGTGGTCAGCAGGCCGGTTGACCACCATCCGATATCGACGACATCGCCACGGCCAAAACTCGGCAGCCAGTTCAAATTGACGGAAAAGGTCAAGATCAACAGGATGCCGGTCACGAAGGTTGGCATTGATATGCCGATTAGTGAAACAAATTGGAGCATTTGGCTCACCACGCCGTAGCGGTTTAACGCTGTATAAACACCCAAGGGTATTCCCAATGCGAAAGAAAAGAGGGCGGCAAAGAATACCAGCTCCAGCGTCGCTGGGAGCCGCTCGGCGATCAGATTTTTGACCGGTCGGCGATTACGGTAGGATATGCCGAACTCGCCTTGCACCGCGTTGACCACGAAGCGGCCGAACTGAACCGGGAACGGATCATCAAGGCCCATTTTGACGCGTAGTTCTTCGCGTTGTTGCGTGGTCGCGTCCTCAAGTACCATGCTGTCAATCGGATCGCCGAGGAAGCGGAACATCAAAAATGCCAGGAACGCGACCGCCAGCATCACGACCAGACCCTGTGACACCCGTTTCACAATAAATGCGAACATTTCATGGCGCCTGTCAGTTGATCGAATAAGGGTCCAAACCGGCCGGAAGCATGCGCCACCGCCGGTGACGCATGCTGTTGTCTTGGGTCAGTTCTTGTTGATGTACCAAAGCCGAAGCTTGTTGTCCGGCGATTGAACAAGATCGATGTTATCCCGAGCGGCCCACGACAGCGGTTGCTGATGGAGCGGCACCATGGCCACTTCCTTCTTGGCAATTCGCATTGCTTCCTGCATTAGGTTGCGTCGCTTGCTCTCATCGACCATCGTCGCGACCTGTTCGGTGATCGTGTCGATGCGTGCGTTGGAAAAACCGCCCGGATTCCAGGTGCCGAATTTGTCCATTGGTGTGTGCAGCAACGTAGCAAGCACGCTGAAGGTATCGAGCATCGGCAAGGTTGCCCAGCCGAGCATATAGACGTCGGTTCCGTTTTTACGCGCCTTGGCGAAATGGAGCCCCTTGGTTTCCGTCGTCAGCTTCGCGTCGAGACCGACTTTCGCGGTCATCGCCGCGATCGCCTGGCAAATCTCTTCGTCGTTAACGTAGCGATCATTCGGGCAATTCATCGCAAATCGAAAACCATTTGGATAGCCGGCATCGGCGAGAAGTTTCTTCGCACCGGCTGGATCATATTCGATCGGGTCGTTGGCATTCGGATCGAAGCCGGGAACCTCTGGCGCGACCAACAGACCGGCCAGGCGCGAAGTCCCACGCATGATCTTGGCCTTGATCAAAGTCAAGTTGATCGACTTGGCGAGTGCCAAGCGAACCCGAGCATCCTGGAAGGGGTTGCCGCTTTTTAGATCGGTATCGTTGAGTTCGTCCTTGAAGTTGAAGCCAAGGAAAATTGTCCGAAGGCTTGGCCCTTGGAGAACTTGGATGCCAGGGGCGGCCATAATCCGTTTGGCGTCTTGCAAGGGCGCGGGGAAAATCATATCCAACTCCCCCGACAGGAGTGCCGCGACGCGGGTCGCGTCCGAGGCGATCGGGGTAAACTCAATCCGCGTCAGATTGTGTTTTGGCGTGTCCCACCATTGGGGATTGACAACCAATACTGTCTTGGCGTCGGTCCGGCGGCTTTCCAATTTGAACGGGCCGGTCCCGTTGGTGTGCGAGGTCGCATAGTTTTCTTCGCCCTTATCGACGCTGACCGTTGCCAAGCTATTATGTTTCTTGAGCCAACCCTCATCGAAAATATGGATGTTGGTTAAGAAATTGTTCAGCAGCGGGGTCGGCCCGGTCATAATGATGTCGACGTTGAAATCGTCAACCTTTTCGACACCGGTTACAGTCGGAAGCTCCCCTTTCGAGGGAGAATCCGGATGAATTGCGCGGCGGATCGATGTCACCACATCATCGGCGGTCAGGTCGGCGCCGTCATGGAACTTGACGCCTTTGCGCAACGTATAGCGAATCACGTTTGGTTTGACATACTCCCAAGAGGTCGCGAGCGCTGGTTGGGTTGCGAGGTTTTCATCGTAGCGGGTCAAACCCTCATAGATATTGTTCAAGAACGAGATCGAGAAGCTCTCGGTGATGGAATACGGATCCATCGACGTGACATCCCCGGAATAGGCGAACTTGAAGGTTTTCGCGTCAACGCTGGCGGCGGCACCCATCGCGACTGCGAGACCGACCGAGGCGCCAATCAATGTTCGTTTCATATCCATCTCCCTGCGTTGTGATCCGTTCGACATTTTCCGCGCGCCGTCATCGGTGGCAGGCAAAGTCGATCGACAAGATCCATGTCTCAGCAGATCAATGATATGCATAATCGTCGACAAATAGAAAGAAAAATGTACACAATTTTGGTTAAAGTGCGTACAATGATCACCAGGCCTTTCCATTTTCGTATGAGATTTCGGCGGCAATGAGGTCCACGAACCGATCGTTTGCTTCTAAATTTGCGCGATAAAAATCGCCTCTAACGAGAGAAAAAATGCGAAAGCCCGTTGAAAAAGAGATCGCCAACGAAACGCCCGAAACCAGCGATGATCATGTTTTCCAACAGATTTATAACGCGATTTACGTGCATGATCTGCCGCCGGGGACGAAACTCAAGGAAGAACAACTCGCTAAAATTTTTGGTGTCGGACGGACCCGATTGCGGAAAACACTATTCCGGCTGGCGGACCTCAAAGTCCTAACGTTTGTTCCGAACAAAGGTGCATTTGTGTCGGAACCGACGGCCGAGGAAGCGCGGGAGGTCTTTGATGCCCGCCGCATGGTCGAGAGTCATATCGTGCGAACCCTCGCAAACACGAGTGATGCTTCGATACCGAAGAAGCTCGATAGACAATTGGCCAAAGAGCATGAGGCCCGGACCAACGGCGATTTGCCGACGGTTATTCGGGAGTGCGGCAATTTTCATTTAATGCTCGCTGATTTGGCGGGTCTCGCCGTGCTCGGCGAATTCCTTCATGGGCTGGTGTCCCGCACATCACTGATTTGCATGCTTTACGAGCGCGGGTCCCCGGAGAACTGCGAGTTCGAAGAACATCGGGATCTGGTCAAAGCGATCGCTGAGGGTCGTGGCGATGACGCCGCCGGGCTGATGGAGGTCCATCTCGCCGGCATCGAAAATAGGCTCGATCTGACACCCAGGAAGAAGAAGATCGTCGACCTTAAATCAGTATTGTCGGCTAAATGATCGCGGTGGCGTGCAGATCGGAAAACGCGACCCCCGCCATCAATTTGAGGCCCCGTTGCTGACGGTCGATCCCCAGGCATCGATGAACGTGGATTAGGAAACATAATGACCGAGTTGGCGTTGCTCCAGAATGTCCGGCCGAATGCCGAGTCGGCGACGGACATCCTCATCGAAAATGGCCGCATTGCGAAGATCGCGCCGGAGATTACGGACCTTCCCGCCGACCTGACCCTGCTCGACGGTGGCGGGGATATTGCATTGCCGGGTTTGATCGAAGCCCACACCCACATGGACAAAACACTCTACGGTCTGTCATGGCAACCGCATTCAGCCGGTCCAACGATCCGCGACAAGGTCGACAACGAACGCCGAATTGTCAAAAAGTTGAATATTGACTCGGCGCAACGTTCGGCGACCCAAACGCGCCTCGAGATTAGCAATGGTTCGACCCATATCCGCACCCATGTTGACGTCAACAACGAGCGCGGTCTCGGTTACCTTGAAGGTGTGTTGGCGACACAGGCGGCGTTCAAGGAAAGCGTCTCGATCCAGATCGTCGCCTTTCCGCAACAGGGGATTCTGGCCTCTCCAGGCACCGAGGCTTACCTCAATGAAGCGGCTAAACTCGGCATTGATTGCATCGGTGGCATTGACCCGTCGGTCATTGAGCGCGATCCGGTCAAACATCTCGATATCATTTTTGGTATCGCCGACAAGCATGGCCTGGGGATCGACATTCATCTGCACGAACCCGGACAACTTGGTGCCTTCACGGTCGAATTGATCGCCGAACGGACCAAGGCGCTAGGGCTACGTGGAAAGGTCATGATCTCGCACGCCTTCTGTCTCGGCGGCGTTGATGAACCCTATCTGGACCGCTTGACGCAAATGCTGCTCGATAACGAAATCGCCATCATGACCCATGGTCCCGGACAATCGGTCTACCCGCCAATTCTGAAACTCGCCGCGGCCGGCGTCATCCTTTGCACCGGCTCCGATGGCATTCGCGATTCCTGGGGGCCGTACGGCAATGGTGACATGCTGGAGCGCGTTATGTGGCTTGGCTATCGCAGCAATTTTCGCCGCGATGAAGAACTGGCGATCGTCCTCTCGATGGCAACGACGGGCGCCGCCAAGGCGCTCGGTGTAGAAAACTATGGGCTCGACGTCGGTTGTGACGCGGACATTGTTCTGGTCAAAGGCGAGACCCTGGCCCAGGCGATTATGGACCGGGCCGCGCGGCGTTTGGTGCTCAAACGTGGCAAGGTAACGGCCGCCGATGGTCACTGTCTTGTCTAACCGATCAAGCTTGCGATCAGCGCCGTCTCTCCACGTCACTTGGTAAGCGAAATGCTTGGTTTGAGCAACCGAGCGACGGGACTGCTTCTGACGGCGATCGGCGTTCTAGTCTTGTCGCCCGATGCACTGACAATGCGCATCGTTGAAGCGGATGTTTGGGCGCTGGTGTTGTGGCGCAATCTGTTCATGGCAATTGGTATCACGCTCGGTTTGGCAATCGTTTATCGAGGGCGAACATATAGTCACGTACGGGCTATCGGCCGTTCAGGACTGGCAGCAGGTATCCTGTTTGGTGGCAGCAGCATCTTTTTCGTTCGTTCGATCATGCTGACCGATGTTGCCAATACCCTTGTCATTATCAGCACGACGCCGATGCTGGCGGCCGTCTTCAGTCATGTCTTTCTCGGCGAGCGAAGCCGGCGTGTAACCTGGCTCGCCGTGATCGCCGTATGCGGTGGACTGGCGATCGTCCTCGCGAACGATTTTGACCGCGGCAACTTTGCCGGTGATATATATGGCCTGATTGCGGCGGTGTTTATGGCCGTTAACCTGGTCGTGGTTCGGCGCGCGAGTCAGCGCAGCATGATCCCCTCGGTGGCGATTGGCGGCTTTATGGTGGCGTTGATTGCGGTTCCTCTCGCGGGCCCGCTGGGCGTCGACACCGTCGGTGTTGGCTGGTTCGTCGCCTTTAATCTGGTGCTGTTGCCCATCGCCTTTGGGTTAATCACGACCGGTCCCCGTTACATCAGTGCGCCGGAGGTCGGCCTTGTCATGCTCATTGAAAGCTTCCTCGGTTCGTTCTGGGTTTGGTTGGTCCTTGATGAACTACCGACCAGCACGACATTTCTCGGCGGCGGTATCATCCTCGGCGTGCTCGCCACCCATTCAATCGTGACCTTAAAGATTCAGCGTGTCTGACGTCAGCGCCTTTGGAATGATCTGAAGTAACTCCATAGCGGAGGAAAAATCGCTCATCGTAGTGGCGAAGAGAACGAAGATAAGACCGAGAACCAAGAGTGCGAAGACCCCGGCCGAGAAAGTCGTTCGGGGCATCCGGCCGCGCCGCGCAATTTCACTGGGGAAAAGCATTGCGGTGGCCTTTTCGAACCCCCGGGCGCTGCATGAGTGCGAATTCGCCACGGACACCCTGGGGCATGACTGCCTGTCGGACGCAACAGTGCGTACCTCGCTACGCATGCCAAGCGCGGAATCGTGCGACCGAACCGGACTTCGAAATCTTCCAGGAGCGAAAATATTCGCGATGCCGCGGACAACGCCGGAAGACCTCGTTCTCCCAGTCCGGCTCGCGCGGCGGCCCGGCGCCAAGGCCGGCGGACTGCCGCGAACCGTACTGGCAGTTCGAACCCCGCTCGGTTTTTCCGCTATATCAAAGACTTGCTGGCGGAGGGAAGGGAACCGGGATCAAACCTTCTCTCCAAGAAAATCAACGACTTGTCATATTATTGCCGCTGATAGCGAGCATGGTGGTGGAATCCACTTTCTTGGCGCGATAGGGCCAGGATTTCCGTGACGGACAGAATTCTTAGAAGGCACGGGTCTGTTCTACGTGCGCTTCATGGACGACATTCTGGTTTTCGTCCCGACCCGCTGGCGGTTCCGGAAGGTGGTGGACAGCTAACCCGCCGACGGTGGTTGGTCTGACCGTCTGGTTTTGACGTTCCCGTCTTCGCTGCATTCGCTCGCCTCCTCGTCGTCAATGAGGATGCGCGGGGCGGCGCCGTCCATGTCGTCGAACTGCCCCGAGCGCAGCGCCCAGAGAAAGGCGATCAAGCCGATCAGGCCGAGGCCGAGCGCCGCCGGGATCAGCAGGTCGGTGATGTAGTAAACCTCCTGGGGTCAGATCTCGATGAAGAAAAAGTAGAAGCGCCGGGCCGGGAAGTCGATCAACACCGCTTGATCGGGCACTCCCACGAAAGGTGTTCACGGGCATCCTTCGCCTGTTCAACGGCCTGCGAGCGCCACCCGCTGAGGCCACTTGCAGTTGACAGGAACCATCATCGGAGCGTCGCCTCGGAGACTGG
>CAXMQD010000690.1:0-2349 GCA_964194965.1 uncultured Acidimicrobiia bacterium
AGGCCAAGCCCTGTCTAACCAAATCCTTGGCCAAGCCTTCGGAGCGAACCATGAAAGAGCTTTTGCCGCGCGAGCGGTTCATCCGCACCCTCCGCCACGAGCCCGTCGACCGGGTGCCGCTGCTCTACCGCATGAAACACGAGGCCAAGGCCAAGCTGGCCCGGGTCTACGGCATCGACGACGCCGCCACCGGCCGCAAACATAACCCGGAACTGGAACTCAGGCTCGGCAACGACGCGATCATCTACCAGATCGGCATCAATGCAGACTTCTCGCACCGACCGATCAAGATCGGCGAGACTTGGCACAACCACTTCGGCGTCGGCTACGGCAAGAGCGGGCTGAAGGGCCGCACCGAGGAGGAGGAAGCCGTCTTCTCCAAGACCCAGGAGTACTGGGGCGCGGCCAAGGTGGTGCCCGAGAACTTCCCCAGCTTCCATCCGATCCAGACGATGGAGGACCTCAAGAATTATCAGTGGCCGGATCCCAACAATGCGGAGATGCTCGATCCCATCGACGAGATTTGCGCGCAGTATCAGAAGGACTACTTCATCATCGTCGACCTGTCCTCGACCCTGATCGAGGCGGCCTATGCGCACATCATGGGGACCGAGAACTTCTTCCTCTACCTGTTTGATGAGCCGGAACTGATTGCCGGCGTGCTTGATGGCCTGACCGCGTCCTACACCGAAGTTGGCAAGAACGCGATCGCGCGTGGCGTCGACATGGTACGGGTCGGCGACGATGTCGGCGCCCAGCAGTCGATGATGCTGTCTCCGGTTCAGTGGCGCGAATTGGCCAAGCCGCGGTTCCAATACATGTTCCAGGAATTCCGCAAGGCCAACGACGAGTTGTTCATCAAGCTGCACTCCTGCGGCGACTACTCGCCGATCATTCCGGACGAGGTCGAACTCGGTGTCGATTTATCGGGCCTGATGCAGCCGACCGGCGGCAACAAGGACCAGGCTGGGATCAAGAAAAAGTACGGCAATGACATCGCATTCATCGGCGGCTTCGACGTGCAGAACCTGCTGCCGCGCGGCCAGGTCGAGGACATTCGCAAAGGCGTGCACGATGTCATAAAAACCATGGGGGCTGGGGGCGGGTATATCTTCTCGCCGTCCCACTACATCCTGGCCGACGTGCCGATTCAGAACATTTACACCATGCTCGAGGCGCAGCGCGAATATGGTGTTTACGGAAAATATCCTCTGAACTAGGGGTGAGATAAGAAACGGGAGAATGGGCGATGACGGAGCCGGTGTTGAAAATACCCGAAGGCTGGGAGGGGCGGGCCCCGGAAGGCTGGGAGTGGCGGACACTGTGGGACGCAGTGGAGACCGGCGACCACATCTATGCCGACGCTCGAGTCAAGGAAGCGATCGAAGTCGACATCGACCCCCGGCGGATTCTCCACGACGGCCTATTCCCCGGCTTCAACCTGCAGGGTGATCGCTTCACCGAGCAGATCATCTTTATCCCGGAGATGCTGATTACCGCGCGCGCCATGAAAGCCGGCCTCAAACTGATCCGGCCGCTGCTCGCGGCGATGGCGGAAAAGCCGATCGGCACTTTCGTCATGGGAACGGTGCTCGGCGATATGCACGACATCGGCCAGTCGATCGTGAGCATCATGCTCGAGAACGCCGGCTTCAACGTGATCAATTTGGGCACCGACGTGCATCCGGACAAGTTCATCGAGACGGCGCGCAGCGAGCAAGCCGACCTGGTCGGTTTTTCCGCGCTCTTGTCAACAACGGTGTACTATCAGAAAGTGACCATCGAGGAATTCGTGAAGGCTGGCCTGCGCAACAAGGTCAAAATTCTGGTCGGCGGCGCGCCGACAACCCAGCAGTGGGCCGACGAATGCGGCGCCGACGGCTGGGGCAAGGACGCGGTCGTCGCGGTCAGGCTGGCGCGCGAGCTGGTCGAGCAGCCCCGCGAGGCCTGGGCCTAATAATCGCGACGCCCGGCTAATACCAAAGGTAGTAGGGCGAGAGGGCCTGACATGACCGACGGCGTGACCGTCACCTTCGTCGATCCGGCCGGGAAGGTGGCGGACAAGGCCCGTTCCGCCGCCATCGGCGACACCTTCCTGGAAGTCGCTCAGGCCGCCGGGCTCGAGGTGCCGGCGACCTGCGGCGGGCGCGGCCAGTGTCGTAGCTGCCGGATCAAGGCGCTGGTCGGCGACCTGCCGCCGCCGACCATCATGGACGAAGTCCAACTCGGCCACGACGAGGTCCACGAGCGTTTTCGCTTGTCCTGCCAGACCAAGGTGATCGCCGACTGCCGGGTTATGGTGGCGCCGCCCAAGGCCGAGGTCGGGCATCAGATCCTGGTGGGGAGCGG
>CAXMQD010000691.1:0-2808 GCA_964194965.1 uncultured Acidimicrobiia bacterium
GCTCAGGAAGCCACCCCGCGCCGCTATGACGAGAGCCTGTTCGGCCAGGCGGCGAAGGACCGGCGGGCGATTCTGCCCATGGACAGGCATGCAGAGCGCCAGGCCTGGCGGGACCGGCGACTCATGGCGCTGGCGGCCCACAAGCGCAAAGCTGCCAAGGAGATCGGGTCTTGATCGGCGGCCACGGTGTCGCCAGCGGTGCCAGGCATGTCTATCGAAACGATACAGGCGCAGGGTAGTTTGCAAACCTTCAGCGCTAGCTCGGGCATCACGTGCGGGCGGGACGCTCACTCCCGCCTTCCACGCCGCCACTCCCAAGGCGGTATCGGATTAGGGTTAGCCCACAGCCCCAGCCCCTTCTGCTTCGCTTCAGCCTCGAGATCCAGCAGCTCCGAATCCTGAGAATACTTGCGATAGACCCAGGCATATCCGCCCCGTACCAGGACCGCGTTAACGTCCAGCCCATCGACATAGACCCGGCCAACGATTCGGCCATATCGGTCCACCGCCACTTCCACGACCCGGACGGCACAGTTAATGGAGTGGCAACCTGCGACGATTGGACAGTCACATTCGACCCAAATGGGGGTGGGCAAGGCTTCTTGAATGACACAGGCGCAGCGTCGATTACGACTCGCCGACAATCGGCGGGCCTACGGCGCGCGCGTGCCGGCTCGCGGCTACGAGGTCGGGTAGCCGGTAGACGCGGGGGCGCGGGTTCTGCCCGTCCCCCCGCCGCGGTATCGCGGGCCAATTCAGCCGCCGGCGTATCGGTCGTGATTGAAGACGAAATCACCCCCGGGCGCTCCCTGGTGACAGGCGATACATCCCGCCGGCTTGCCCTTGGCGACGCGACCCGCCAGTTTCATGCCCTTGTCGTTGGCGTGCAGGGATCCGTCGGGCTTGTACTTGGCCCAGAACCAGTTCTTGTCAGCGGAATCGTAGCCGCTTTCACGCTTGTACATCACGGTGACCGCCTTGAGGTACTTACCGGGATTGTTGGCGACAGCCGCCTTGCTGACATCGGGACCGCCGAAGTTACGCTTCACGATCAACGCTCCGGTGTGGCCGTTGACCGTCAGGGTGGTGTCCACGGTGTCGAGAATGGCGCCGTGGGGAGGCTGACCCTTGTAGGGTGTGCCGTTGACGGCGTTGCTGCCAACGAGCTCCGCGGACACCATGGCGTCCCAGAGCGTGTCGGCGTAGCTGACGCTGCTCGGACCGGCGAAAGGCATCTCATCGGCGGGTTCGGAGCTGCCCATGAGCTCGCAACCGGCCGCGAGCAGGGCGAGCCCTCCGGCCAGAAGCATCGATACACTTTTGATTTTCATGTTTGAATCCCCCTGGGAGATAGGCTAGAAGCGGTTATTGTTGAACACGAAATCACCGCCGGGAGCGCCCGTGTGACATGCGATGCAGCCCTGGGGCAGGCCCTTTGCGACGCGCCCGGCCAGCTTGATGCCCTTCTTGTTGGTATGCAGCGAGCCGTTGGGCTTGAACTTTGCCCAGAACCAGTCGCGGTCCGCGGAATCGTAACCCTTTTCGCGCTTGAACATGACGGTCACGGCCTTGAGGAACTTGTCCGGGTCGTTGGCGACGACCTCCTTGCTGACCCCGGCCCCCCCGTAGTTGCGCTTGATGATGACCGCGCCGGTGTGGCCGCTGACGGTGATGCGCGAATCGATGGTGTCGAGCACCGCGCCATGGGGTGGTTGGCCCTTGTAGGGAGTCGACATGACGCGCTTCGGGCCCACCAGGCCGCGCGCCGTCAGGGCCGCCCAAACCGTCTGGGCGTCGGCGATGTCCTGGGCGTTGCCCATGGGGGGCGCGGCGAGGGACGGGGTGATGTTCAGGGCCAGCACAGCGAGCGCGCCGACCAGGGCGGCTTTCGTTTGCATGGGATATTCTCCATTGTTGTGAAGAGATGTGTACGGACACCATAATATGACCGGAGTTTGCCGGCTTTAGTTTCAGATCGAGATGAAATTCCCCGATTTCGAGCGAGCTTCCCCCTCCACGGGCTCGTCGCATCATGGCATGACGCGGTATGCGTGGTTGGCGTTACGACGCAAGAAGAGAGCAAGTCGGTGAGCCGCTTGCGTAACGTTATCGCCGGGCGGTGCGCGCTGGCGCTGGGCGTATTCGTGTGCTCGCTGGTCGCGCAGGCGGATGCTCCGCCCATGGGGACGGCGGTGGACGTGGCCTACGCGCAAAAGCTGTGGCACGCCCTTACCGCCGCCGGGCTGGCCGGTCCGCAGGCACGTCCGATGAAGCCGTTCTTCGGTGGCGCCAGGCCCCACGGCATGATTCTGGAGCTGGCCTACCAGGACCTGCGGGTCGGCGGGCACACTGGTTTTCTGGTGCTCAAGCGCAACTACGACGGCGCAGGCGTGTCGGTGCAGAACGTGGCGCGCGACCGGGGACGCTACCTCACATCGGTCACCGTCATGTATCGGCGCGAAAAAGGCTACGACCCGGACAACCAGGACTGGTTCTGGGCCAAGTACCATGCCGACGGCTCGCTGTTCCGCAACCCTCGGGCGATGCAGATGGCTGGCCGCATCCTGAAGGGCGCGACCCGGGACGAGTCGGGCGGCTGTATCTACTGTCACGCTTCGGCGGGCGGCGGCGACTACGTCTTCTATCCCGAGATCCACGTGCCGGGCTACACGCAGAGCGACTGAGCGCGTGTGAACCCACCGCGGGCTATCGGCGGCTCAGGGATCCCACGATTGCGACGAGGACGATGGCGGCGGGGATTTCCCGCCGCGCGCCGTGCCGCGCAGCAACTCCATGGGAACGGCGACT
>CAXMQD010000692.1:0-2929 GCA_964194965.1 uncultured Acidimicrobiia bacterium
CTCCAGGAACACTCGGTGGTGATGATCCGCGGCGGCCGCGTGAAGGACCTGCCGGGCGTCCGCTACCACATCATTCGGGGCACGTTGGATACCCAGGGCGTCACCGATCGCCGCCAGCGCCGCTCCAAGTACGGCGCAAAGCGCCCGAAATAGAGATAGGAAGCCGAGCATGTCGCGCCGCCATCGCGCCGAAAAACGTGAAGTCTTGCCGGATCCTAAGTTCGGCGATGTCGTCCTCAGCAAGTTTATGAACGTGCTCATGTATGCGGGCATGAAGTCGGTTGCCGAGGGGATCGTTTACGGTGCCTTCGATCGCATTCAGCAGCGATCGAGCCAGGATCCGATCCGCGTGTTTCACGACGCGCTCGGCAACGTCAAGCCGGACCTCGAAGTGCGCTCGCGGCGGGTCGGTGGCGCCACCTACCAGATTCCGATCGAAGTGCGGCCGGACCGCAGCCAGGCGCTCGCCATCCGTTGGTTGATCCGCGCTTCGCGCTCGCGCTCGGAATTTACCATGACCGAACGTCTGGCAAACGAGCTATTGGACGCCGCCGCTAATCGCGGCTCCGCGGTCAAGAAGCGTGAGGATACTCACCGCATGGCGGAGGCCAACCGGGCCTTTTCGCATTATCGCTGGTAAGCTGGAATTCGAGAGACCGCCATCATGCCCCGCGCCACTCCGCTCGACTGCTATCGCAATATTGGCATTATGGCCCATATTGATGCCGGCAAGACCACGACGACCGAGCGCATTCTCTATTATACCGGCCGCTCCTATAAGATCGGCGAGGTGCACGAAGGCACCGCCACCATGGATTGGATGGAGCAGGAGCAGGAGCGCGGAATCACCATCACCTCCGCGGCGACCACTTGCAATTGGCGCGACCACCGGATCAACATCATCGACACCCCAGGCCACGTCGATTTCACCATTGAGGTGGAACGCTCGTTGCGCGTGCTCGACGGCGCGGTGACGGTGTTCGACTCGGTGGCGGGCGTCGAGCCGCAGTCCGAAACGGTGTGGCGCCAGGCGGACAAGTACAACGTCCCACGCATCTGTTTCGTCAACAAAATGGATCGCGTCGGCGCCGACTTCCATCGTTGCGTTCGAATGATCGTCGACCGCCTGGGCGCGGTGCCACTGGTGCTGCAGCTACCGATCGGCTCGGAGAGCGAATTCATCGGCGTGGTCGACCTGATCCGTATGAAGGCCGTCGTCTGGAAAGACGAGGCCATGGGCGCTGAATACGAGGTTCAGGAGATTCCCGAAGAGCTCGCCGAGCAGGCCGCCGAGTACCGCGAAAAGTTGATCGAGTTGGCGGTCGAGCAGGACGATGCCGTCATGGAGGCCTACTTCGAGGGCCAGGAGCCGGACGAGGAGACCCTCAAGCGCTGCGTCCGCATCGGGACCTGCAATCTGACTTTCGTGCCGGTGCTTAACGGCTCGGCGTTCAAGAACAAGGGCGTGCAGCCGTTGCTGGATGCGGTGATCGACTTTCTGCCGTCGCCGACCGACGTGCCGAACGTCAAGGGCGTCAATCCCGATACGGACGAGCCCCTGACCCGCAAGAGCGCCGACGACGAGTCGCTCTCGATGCTGGCCTTCAAGGTCATGACCGATCCCTTCGTCGGTACCCTGACTTTCGTGCGGGTCTATTCCGGGATCGTGACGACCGGCACCAGCGTGCTCAACACCGTCAAGCAGAACCGGGAGCGGGTCGGGCGTATGCTGCTCATGCACGCCAATCACCGCGAGGACGTCAAGGAAGCGCACGCCGGCGACATCGTCGCCATCGCCGGGCTCAAGTCGACGACCACCGGCGAGACCCTGAGCGATCCGAAGGACCCGATCATCCTCGAGCGCATGGATTTCCCGGAACCGGTCATTGAGGTCGCGGTCGAGCCCAAGACCAAGAGCGATCAGGAGAAGATGGGCGTGGCGCTCGGCCGCCTGGCCCAGGAAGATCCTTCGTTCCGCGTCACCTCGGACCCGGAGAGCGGCCAGACCGTGATCAAGGGTATGGGCGAATTGCACTTGGAGATCCTGGTCGATCGCATGAAGCGCGAGTTTAAGGTCGAGGCCAATGTCGGCGCGCCGCAGGTCGCCTACCGCGAGACCATCACCCGTGGCGCCGAGATCGACTACACCCACAAAAAGCAGACTGGCGGTTCGGGTCAGTTCGCGCGGGTCAAGCTGGTTTTCGAGCCGCTCGAGCCAGGCGAAGGCTTCGTGTTCGAGAACAAGGTCACCGGCGGCTCGGTGCCGAGGGAATTTGTGCCCGGCGTCCAGAAGGGCCTGAACTCGGCCCGCGATACCGGCGTTCTGGCCGGTTTTCCGCTGATCGATTTCAAGGCAACCCTGGTGGACGGTGCCAGCCACGACGTCGATTCCAGCGTGCTCGCCTTCGAGATCGCGACCCGCGCGGCTTATCGCGAAGGCATTCCCAGGGCCGCGCCGGTACTGCTCGAACCCATGATGCGGGTCGAGGTGGTGACGCCAGAGGATTACATGGGCGACATCATCGGCGACTTGAACAGCCGGCGTGGCCACATCACCGGCATGGACTCCCGTGGCAATGCCCAGGTGATCAACGCCATGGTGCCGCTGGCCAACATGTTCGGCTACGTCAACAATCTGCGCTCGATGAGCCAGGGCCGGGCACAGTACACCATGCACTTCGACCACTACGAAAAGGTGCCCCAAGCGGTCGCCGACGAAGTGGTCGCCAAGCTGGCCTAAACCGCCAGTTCGTAATTGAGAGAGTTCAGAGACGGAGAACCAGGACCGATGGCAAAGGCTAAATTTGAGCGTACGAAGCCGCACTGCAACGTGGGGACGATTGGCCACGTTGATCACGGCAAGACGACTCTGACGGCTGCGATTACGAAGGTTCTTGCGGAGAGCGGCGGCGCCGAGTTCACGCCGTTC
>CAXMQD010000693.1:0-5060 GCA_964194965.1 uncultured Acidimicrobiia bacterium
GAACGGCGTGAACTCGGCGCCGCCGCTCTCCGCAAGAACCTTCGTAATCGCAGCCGTCAGAGTCGTCTTGCCGTGATCAACGTGGCCAATCGTCCCCACGTTGCAGTGCGGCTTCGTACGCTCAAATTTAGCCTTTGCCATATTCGCCTCGTTTTGCGTCTCGGCGCGTTCACGCCCTGGTCTTCACTCCGGATTGGCATGCCGGTTTCCACGGCAGCCAATCGCGCTGGAGCGGGTGACGGGAGTCGAACCCGCGCCACCAGCTTGGAAGGCTGGAGCTCTACCACTGAGCTACACCCGCTTATATGCGACACCTGCTTATATGCGACACCCGCTTGGTTCTGAGTCGGCCTGCCATTGCAAGAGACTCGGGATCGAAGTGGTGGAGGGGGTTGGATTCGAACCAACGTAGGCATAGCCAACGGGTTTACAGCCCGTCCCCTTTAACCACTCGGGCACCCCTCCTCATCCCGCGCCTAGCGGCACGACGGAGTTGCGAATATGTTGATTTAGCCCGGTATGTCAACGCCAAACACTAAGACAGCGCCAGACGCGGCCGAACCCCCGCCCGGCCGGACGTAACGCTTGCGGAATCCATCGTTGTTGTAGTCATAGTAGGGAGCGCCATGTCCGAACGCAAGCCCCCTCGCGGCCGTGCCACCGCCACTCCCCGCGCCAAACTCCGCGCCAAACCCCGCGGTGGCAGCGGAAAATCCGCCGCCGGCCGCCCGCCACAGGGTGCCGGAGATGCCGGAATCTGGCTCTACGGCGTCCATGCGGTGCGCGCGGCCCTCGCCAATCCGCGGCGGCGCTGCCTGCGCCTGCTGACCACCGCCGAGGCCGGAGAACGGCTCGCCCAGGCGATGCCGGACGGCGAAAAACCGCAGAAATCGCAGAAATCGCAGAAATCTGAGACTTCCACGCCCGCCATCGAGACCGTGGCGCGGGAGCGAATCGAGCGGCTCCTGGCCGTGGGCGCGGTCCATCAAGGCGTGGCGTTGCTCGCCGAGCCCCTGCCCCAACCCGCGATCCAGGAGTTTCTGGCCCACGGCCGCCAACCCGGCGGTACCACCGGGGGGGGCACCGCGGGGGGCACCGGGGGGGACACTGGGAGATCTGGTCGCCGGATGGTGGTCGTGGTCCTCGACCAAGTCACCGACCCCCAGAATACCGGCGCAGTGCTGCGTTCGGCCGCCGCGTTCGGTGCCGCGGCCTTGATCACCACCCGGCGCCACGCGCCGCCCGAGTCCGGGGCGCTCGCCAAGGCCGCCTCCGGCGCCCTGGAGCACGTCCCCTATCTCCAAGTGGGCAACCTGGCCCGCGCCCTGGACGCCTTGAAAGCCGCGGGGTTTTGGACCCTGGGGCTGAGCGGCGCGGCCACCCAAGGCCTGGCCGAGGCCGACCCGGGCGGCCCGCTGGTCCTGGTGCTGGGCGCCGAGGGCGTCGGCCTGCGCCGGCTCACCGCCGAGGCCTGCGACGTCATGGCGCGGCTGCCAACCCAAGGACCCATCGACACGCTCAACGTCTCCAACGCCGCCGCCGTGGCACTTTACGAGCTGCTCGGGCGGCGCGAGGCCTGAAGCCCCCGCCAGGCGCCTCTGCCCCGGCTCCTGCCCCGGCTCCCGCTTGTCTCGGAACCACGCGCCATGCTAGCGATGGCGAACCGGGCGGGCACGGCAATCGACCGCGGCGCGAATCCGGACAGCCCCAATGGACCCCATGAACACCATCGAAGCCTTTCTCAAGGAGCACCGGATCGACGAAGTCGAGTGCCTGGTGCCCGACCTGGCCGGAATCGCGCGCGGCAAGATCCTGCCGGCCAACCGCTTTCTCGAAGGCATGGCCCAGCAGGGCTTGCGCATTCCCGAAGCGGTCTTCGTCCAAACCGTGACCGGAGACTACCCCGCCGAGGGGGTGATCAGCCCGACCATTCAGGACGTCTACATGGTCCCGGACCCCGGCACCATCCGCCTGGTGCCGTGGTACCCGGAGCCCACGGCCCAGGTCATCTGCGACGCGCAGTATCACGACGGCTCGCCGGTCGAAATCTCCTCGCGCCGCGTGCTCGCGCGGATCCTCGAACTCTACGCCACGCGCGGCTGGGTGCCGGACGTGGCGCCGGAGCTGGAGTTCTTCCTGGTCGGCACCAACACCGACCCCGACAACCCGCTGGTGCCGCCGATCGGACGCTCGGGCCGGCGCGAAACCTCGCGCCAGGCCTACGGCGTCGACGCGGTCAACGAGTTCGACCCGCTGTTCGAGGACGTCTATGATTTCTGCGAGGCCCAGGGCATCGCCATCGACACCCTGACCCACGAGGCCGGCGCCGCCCAGATGGAGATGAACCTCGATCACGGCCCGGCACTGGAACTGGCCGATCAAGCGTTCCTGTTCAAGCGCACCGTGCGCGAGGCGGGCTTGCGCCACCAGGTCCACGCGACCTTCATGGCCAAGCCGATGCAGGGCCAGCCGGGCAGCTCCATGCACGTCCATCAAAGCGTGCGCGGCGCCAAGAACGGACGCAACCTGTTCGCCCAGAAGAACGGCAAGGATTCGACGCTGTTTCGCAATTACGTGGCGGGGCTGCAGAAGCACCTGCCCGCGGTGATGCCGCTGCTGGCGCCCAACGTGAACTCCTACCGCCGCCTGGTCCGCAATTCGGACGCGCCGATCAACACTCACTGGGGCTACGACAACCGCACCGTGGGCCTGCGCGTGCCGCGTTCCGACGCGAACAACCGGCGGGTCGAGAACCGCCTGGCCGGCGCCGACGCCAACCCCTATCTGGCGATCGCGGCCTCGCTCGCCTGCGGTTATCTCGGCATGGTCGATCGCGCCAAGCCGCGCGCGCCGGTCGAGGGCAACGCCTACCGCCTGGCCCACACCCTGCCGCGCACGCTCTACGACGCACTCGGCCGCTTCAGCGGCAGCCGGCCGATCAAGGACATCCTTGGCGAAAGCTTCGTCGAGGCGGTAACCCTGGTCAAGGAGACCGAGCTCGACGCCTCCCAGCAAGTGATCTCGTCTTGGGAGCGCGAGCACCTTCTGTTAAACGTATAGGCGGTATTCTGCGGCGGCGACGACCCACTTGGAGAGCCGGACATGAAGCGACGGCACCACAGGAACGTTACCGGGCACACGAGACACGCGGAGCTGCTGATTCTCTGCGCCCGGGTCGATTTCAATCCCTAGAACGGCGGCCCTTGGCCCGCGCGCGCCGCGCGCCCGCCTGGACTTCCGCCGAATCATCGACCATCAGCTAGGGACCGTAAAACCATGACGACCATGCCCGTACGCAACACCACCGCCCGGTGGCGCGAGAGCGACATCCGCCACCACCTGCACCCCTTTACCGACTACAAGGGCCTCGCCGAGGAAGGCGGCGCCCGCATCATCACCGCGGCGGACGGCGTCACCCTGACCGATTCCGAAGGCAACAAGATCCTCGACGGCATGGCCGGACTGTGGTGCGTCAACGTCGGCTACGGCCGAAAGGAACTGGCCGCGGCCGCTTCCGAGCAGATGCTGGAGCTGCCCTACTACAACACCTTCTTCAAAACCGCGACGCCGAGCTCGGTGGAGTTGGCGGAGAAGCTGGTCGAGATCACGCCCGAGGGACTCAATCACGTGTTCTTCGGCTCCTCGGGCTCGGAGGCCAACGACACCATCGCGCGCGCCGTGCGCCATTTCTGGAACCTCGAGGGCAAGCCCGCCAAGAAGACCTTCATCAGCCGCACCCACGCCTATCACGGCAGCACCATGGCGTCGATCAGCCTCGGCGGCATGGCGGCGATGCACGGACAGGCGGACCTGCCGCTGCCCGGCTTCGTCCATGTCATGCCGCCCTACTGGTACGACCTCGGCGGCGAGCTTTCGCCCGCGGCGTTCGGCCTCGAGGCGGCGCGGGCGATCGAGGACAAAATCCTGGAGCTCGGCGCCGACAACGTCGCCGCCTTCATCGGCGAGCCGATCATGGGCGCGGGCGGGGTGATCATCCCGCCGGAGACCTACTGGCCCGAGGTCCAACGCATCTGCCGCAAGCACGACGTGCTGCTGATCGTCGACGAAGTGATCTGCGGCTTCGGGCGCACCGGCCACATGTTCGCGAGCGAGTACTACGATCTGAAACCCGACCTGATGACGCTGGCCAAGGGCATCACCTCGGGCTACCTGCCGCTGTCGGCGGCCATGATCGGCGACCGGGTCGCGGACACGCTGATCTCGAAGGGCGGCGAGTTCTATCACGGCTTCACTTATTCCGGGCATCCGGTCGCCTGCGCGGTCGCGCTCGCCAACATCAAGATCATCGAGGACGAGGCGTTGGTCCAACGCACCCACAACGAGACCGGACCCCACCTGGCCAAGCGCCTGGCGGAGTTGGCCGAGCACCCGATCGTCGGCGAGGTGCGCTCGCTCGGCCTGATCGGCGCGGTCGAGATCGTGAAGGACCAGGCGAGCCGCACCCGCTTCGACGATCCCGGCGCGACCGGGACCCTCTGCCGCGAGCATTGCCTCGCGGACGGGTTGATCCTGCGCGCGGTGCGCGATGCCATGGTCATGTCGCCGGCGCTCTCCATCACAATCGCCGAAATCGACCAGATGATCGACATCCTGCGCCAAGCCCTCGACCGCACCGCCAAGGACGTCGGGATGGGCTAATACCAAAGGTCCTTAATATTGACCCATAGAGACGGCTTCCCAAGGCTTTCGGCAAGGAGCGCGTGGCGTGGCGGTGCGCGGCACCGCGAGCCATGGGCGACGCTGTCCGAAAGCCTTGGGAAGCCGCCGTTCCGGTCGCGTGGGCGACCCGCCGGAGGGCGTCGGGAAGCCTTGCCGATGTCCCGCATCGCCTGCGGCTTCCCTCCTACCCGGCGGGTCGCCCACGCGATCTCTATGGGTCAATATTAAGGACCTTTGGTATAAGAAAGGCCTGCCATGACCGAGATCACCGTGGCCGCGACTCAGATGGCCTGCTCTTGGGACCTCGAGCGGAACGTCGAGAACGCGGTCGAACTGGTGCGCGAGGCCGCCGGCCGGGGCGCGCAAATCGTGCTGCTGCA
>CAXMQD010000694.1:0-1595 GCA_964194965.1 uncultured Acidimicrobiia bacterium
ATATCTGGTGCGCTTTACTTGCCCGGAGTTCACCTCGCTCTGTCCCATGACCGGCCAGCCCGACTTCGCCCATCTGGTGATCGACTACGTGCCGGAGAAGCTCCTGGTCGAGAGCAAGTCGCTCAAGCTCTACCTGGGTTCGTTCCGCAATCACGGCGCCTTCCATGAGGACTGCACCGTCGCCATCGCCAAGCGCCTGATCGCCAAGCTCGCGCCCCAGTGGCTGCGCATCGGCGGCTACTGGTACCCGCGCGGCGGCATGCCGATCGACGTCTTCTACCAGTCCGGCCCGCCCCCAGAGGGCCTGTGGCTGCCGGATCAGGGCGTGCAGCCCTACCGGGGCCGGGGATGATTCGGTGTCGAAGTTGTTTCCAAATCTGTTTTCCCCTTTTGAAATCAGGGGACTTGAGATCAAGAACCGGATTTTCTCGACCGGGCATGACACCGATCTCGCGAGAGCCGGCCTGCCAACGGACGAGCTGATCGCCTATCAGGCTGCCCGCGCCAAAGGCGGCGCGGGTCTTATCGTCATTCAGGTGGTCGCCGTTCATCCATCCGCCATGTACACATCCGAAGTCATGCAGGGATGGCATCCCGGCATCATTCCGGAATTCAGGCGGCTGGTAGATGAAATCAAGCCCTTCGGAACGCGGGTCTTCGTTCAATTGTTTCACCCCGGGCGGGAACTCGCATCGCGTGAAGATGGTGTTGTCAAGACCGCCTGGGGGGTTTCATCCATCCCCTCGGAACGGTTTCGCGTGGTGCCCAAAACAATGTCCACCGCCGAGATAGAGGAAATTATCGCGAGCTACGTCAGGACCGGAGAACGCCTGGTCGAAGCCGGTGTGGACGGACTGGAAATCGTTGGAAGCCATGGTTATCTGCCGGCCCAGTTTTTATCGCCGGTCGTGAATAACCGTACCGATCGGTTTGGGGGCTCCTATGAAAACCGTCTGAGATTTGTGAACGAGATCGCGTCCGGGCTACGCGAAAGTGTTCCCGACGAGGTGATCATCGGCGGCCGCTTCTCCGGCATCGAATTCGATGAGGCGGGACTGGATAGCGAGAACATGTTTGAGATCTGCCGCGATCTGGCTTCATCTCTCGACTACATCAATGTGATCGGTGGCACCTCGGCATCGAGTTCCGGTGCTATCCACATTGTGCCGCCGATGACCGTCAAGAATGCCTATTTGAGCCCGTTTTCCCAAAAGTTGAAGCAAGCCCTGCCGGATACCGCCATCCTGGTCGCCGGCCGGATCAATCAGCCCCATGAAGCTGAAGCGGTGTTGCGCGAAGGTGCCGCCGACATGTGCGGCATGACCCGTGCGATGATCAGCGATCCGCAGATGCCAAATAAGGCACGTGGCGACCGGCCGGACGACATTCGCGCCTGCATCGCGTGCAACCAAGCGTGCATTGGCCACGCTCAGTTGGGTCTGCCGATCTCCTGTATCCAATATCCGGAATCCGGCCGGGAGCTTCGGTTTGGCACCCGGCCCGAGCTTGCCCATAAGGCAAGCGTGCTGGTTGTCGGTGGCGGACCGGGCGGCATGAAGGCCGCGGCCGTGGCCGCTGAAATCGGACACGACGTG
>CAXMQD010000695.1:0-2709 GCA_964194965.1 uncultured Acidimicrobiia bacterium
CCCGTAGTAGCGGTGCGCGAGCCGCGGATAGGCGGCGCGCACGGCGGCGGCCAGCGCCTCGACCACGTCGTCCTCGACCAGGTTCTCCAAGTTGCGCGAGGACACCGGCCGTGCGTAGCCGCGCCAGCCGTCCTCGATCTCCTTGTCCTTGGCGAGGGTGTTGGTGATCAGCGCGAAAGTACGCTGGTTCTCGCCCAAAATGCGGCCGAGCGACTTGGCCGCCGCTTCGCGAAGCCCGGGATCGCGGTCGGTCATTTTGTTGAGGATCTCGGCGCTGGTCAGAGCCTCGCCGCCGAGCGGAAAGCGCAGCGCCGCCATGGTCTCGTCGAACAGCCGGTTCCAGGCGGCGCGTCCCACGACGTGCTTTTCGTGCAGCAGGCGCTCCAACTCATCGCTGAGATCGTGTTCGCGCGAGGCCCTCAGGTCGCGCAGCCAGGGGCCGTAGTGGGCCAGCGCCGGCGCGATCAGTTTCTCCTCGAGCACCGGCTCGTCGAGCCGGTTGAGCTCGAGGGTGAAGAACAGGATCTGGGCCGAGATATCGGTCGTGCGCTCCTGAATACCCTGATAGAAGCGGCCGATTTCGGGATCGCTCATGTCGCCGGCGTAGACCAGCTGGGCGTAGCTGCCGGCCCGGCCGAGGGTTTCCTGGAGCGCCTCGTAGGCCGCGATGGCGGCGCCCAGGGCAGCGCCGTCGAGCCCGGCGAGCGCGCCCTCGTAGCGGCCGCGAAAGGCCTTGGCCTCGGCCGCGCAGCGATCGAGGTCGTCTTTCAGTTCCTGGGATTGCGCGCCCGGATAGAGGTCGCTCAAGTCCCAGGACGGCAGGGCGCCCAGGTCGTCGTCCCGCGCGGCCGCCGCGTCGCCATCGTTCGTCATGTCACAGCCCTCCTTGACCGCCAGCGATATAGACGGACATAACTGTCACGCCAAGGGCCAAGTGCAGGTGCGCACTGGCGGGGTGGCCGCGGCCGCCGATCGGGGGACTGGAATTATGGACTACAGCCGCTGGCAAAGCCTGCCGGCCATGTTCCTCGAACAGGCCGAGGCGCGCGCGGCGCGCGACTTTCTCTGGGCCAAGCGGGCGGGCGCCTACCACCCGACCACCTGGGGCGCGGCGGCGCAGGCGGTCAAGGACCTGTCGCGCGGCCTGCGCGCGCTCGGCCTGAAGCCGGGCGAGCGGATCGTGTTGCTGTCCGAAAACCGGCCCGAATGGCTGATCGCCGACGTCGCGATCATGGCCGCGGGCGGGGTTACGGTGCCGGCCTACACCACCAATACCGTGGCCGACAACAACCACGTGCTGACCAACAGCGGCGCGCGCGGCGCCATCGTCTCGACCCGGGCCCTGGCGAAGCGGCTGCTGCCGGCGGCGCTGGAAGCGCCCGACTGCGAGTGGGTGATCTCGATCGAGGAGCTCGATCCGGGCCAGAGCGGGCCGACCGCGTTTCACACCTGGGCCGGGATCGAGGCGCGCGGCGCGGCCCAAAGCGACGACGTGGCCGAGTTCGTGGCCCGGGCCACGCGCGGCGACACCGCCTGTTTCATCTATACCTCCGGCACCGGCGGCGTGCCCAAGGGCGTGGTTCTCAGCCACGGCGCCATCCTGTGCAACTGCATGGGCGCCTACCACCTGCTCGACAAACTTGGCCTGGACAACGACGTGTTTCTGTCGTTCCTGCCGCTGTCGCACTCCTACGAGCACACGGCCGGACAGTTTTTCCCGATCTCGATCGGCGCCGAGATCTATTACGGCGCCGGGATCGACCAATTGCTGACCAACCTGGCCGAGGTCCGGCCGACCATCATGACCGCGGTGCCCCGGCTCTACGAAACCATGTATCAGCGCATCTTGCGCGGGGTGGAGAAACAAGGCGGCCTCAAGGCGCGGCTGTTCCATCTGGCCCTCGATCTGGGCCGCAAGCGCTACGCCGACCCGGCTAGCCTCAATCCCTGGGAACGCGTGTTGGACCATCTCACCGACCGGTTGGTGCGCGACAAGATACGGGCGCGCTTCGGCGGCCGCCTCAAGGCGATGGTTTCCGGCGGTGCCGCATTGAATCCGGACATCGGCATCTTCTTCGATGCGCTCGGCCTCTGCGTGCTCCAGGGTTACGGCCAGACCGAGGCGGCGCCAGTGATCTCCGCCAATCCACCCGGCCGGATCAAGATGCACACCGTGGGCCCGCCGCTGGAGGGGGTCGAGGTCAGGATCGCGGAGGACGGCGAGATCCTGGTGCGCGGCGAACTGCTGATGGACGGTTACTGGCGCAACGAGGCGGCGAGCGCCGAGGCGCTGAAGGACGGCTGGCTCCACACCGGCGACATCGGCGACTTCGACGAGGATGGCTTCTTGCGCATCACCGACCGAAAAAAGGACATTATCGTGCTGTCCGGCGGCGACAACGTCTCGCCGGCGCGGGTCGAGGGCTTCCTGTCGATGGCGGCCGAGATCCATCAGGCCATGGTATGCGGCGACCAGCGCCCGCACCTGGTCGCGATCCTGGTGCCCGACGAGGCATTCCTGGCCAAATTCGCCCGCGAGCACGGCAAGGACCCGGCCCTGGCGGCGCTCGCCGGTGACCCGGACCTGCGGGCCGCGCTCTCGGCGGCGATGGAGCGGGTCAACCAAGCGCTCTCGCCGCTCGAGCGGGTGCGCCGCTTCACCCTGGCGCGCGAGCCGTTCACGGTCGAAAACGAAATGATGACCCCGAC
>CAXMQD010000696.1:0-1760 GCA_964194965.1 uncultured Acidimicrobiia bacterium
CGGGTCCACAGCACCGGGTGCATTTCCGCCATGTTCGAGCCCCAGAGCACGAAGGCGTCGGCGTGCTCGAAGTCGTCGTAGCAGCCCATCGGCTCGTCCATGCCGAAGGTACGCATGAAGCCGGCCACCGCCGAAGCCATGCAGTGCCGGGCGTTGGGGTCGAGGTTGTTGGAGCGGAACCCGGCCTTCATCAGCTTCACGGCGGCATAGCCTTCCCACACCGTCCACTGGCCCGATCCGAACATGCCGACGGCGGTCGGGCCTTTCTCGCGCAGCACGGCCTTGAATTTCTCGGCCATGACGTCGAAGGCTTCGTCCCAGGAGACTGGCGTGAACTCGCCTTCCTTGTGATATTGGCCGTCGCGCTTGCGCAGCAGCGGTACCGTCAGGCGGTCCGCGCCATACATGATCTTCGAGAGGAAATAGCCCTTAACGCAGTTGAGCCCGCGGTTGACCGGCGCCTTGACATCGCCGTGGGTGGCGACGACCCGGCCTTCTTTGGTCGCGACCATGACGCCGCACCCGACGCCGCAGAAGCGACAGGGCGCCTTGGACCAGGTCAGCCGGGTCCGTTCGGCCTCGCTGATCAGGCTGGCCGCCGTCGCCGGGACGCTGATGCCCGCCACCGTCGCCGCCGTGGCGATGGCGTTGGCCTTCATGAATTCGCGCCGTGTAATTCTCATGACACTGACTCCGCTTCCTCTGCGCCGGCGTCCTCGACCTGGTGGTAGACCAGGGAGGCTGCGAATACGCCCTCCAACGCGCGAATCGCCTCGACACGCTTGGAAATCTCGACCTCGCTCACGGTTTCCAGTGTGACGACCAACTTGCCGACACCGTCGCTGGCGTGGACCTCGGCGTCTGGCAGGTCGGCGATGGCCGCAGATATGGCCGGCAACAGCTCCGCCGCGCCATGCACGATCAAACTGGATACGTGAAATTCTTCCGGCATCGGGACCCCTTTTCGCCTCATTGACACCCAGCAAAGCGCACCACCCGGGTACGTGCCGGGAGTGCAACCGCGGCTAGGACCCCGGCGGCCCGACCAGTATCTGGTACATCCAGACCAGGAATCCGTATCCACCAACGATGACCACCGACATCACCGGAGCGACAACCACGGTGAGCAGGATGAACGCCCAAAATTCACGGTTCTTGATGTTTGGATCTGTGGCTTGCTCGGCCATGTGCCCCCGATTTCGGCCTTCCGCCCCCGCGCACGACAGTCACCCTTGATTTAGCAGACAGTACCTTCAACTGGCCGAAAACAGTAGGATTTTTAGCTGTCGAAGTCGACTACGGTCTTGATTGAGAAATTGCATGGCGGTCTCCTAATGTTTTAGCGTCATACGCGCATTTCGATGTTCTGTAGGATGCAGAATCACAAGGAATGCGGATGACCGCTGTTGGCTATCAACTGCCTAACTGAGCGGGGCAATCGAACGACCGTTTTGCGATCGGATAGCGGACGTTCGCATCAACAAACTGGAATGGCCGTTTTGGGTCCAGCCTGTGTAAAAACGTGGTTGGTGTTATGATTCTCCCGGAGTCGCCGGGAGTTGCCAATGAAGCGCTTTGTCGAGGGTTTGGATCGCGGTCAAAGCACGCTGTTTCCTGAAACGCTTGAAGACTTTGTTGCGGAGGACAATGCGGTCCGTGTGATCGAGGCCTTTGTCGAGGCGCTGGATCTGGGCGAGCTGGGGTTCGGCGGTGTCGATCCTAAAGCGACGGGCCGGCCGGCCTATCACCCTTCGGTTCTG
>CAXMQD010000697.1:0-6598 GCA_964194965.1 uncultured Acidimicrobiia bacterium
ATCGGTGGCTTCAACATCATTGGCGGGCTCTTGGCCGGCTACCTGGGCGGGCGATTCCGCAAGAAATATTTGCTCTCCGGCATCTATCTGGCGCGCGCGGTCGTGATCGCGCTGTTCCTGATCGGTCCCAAGACCGAGATCACGGTGTGGATGTTTGGCGCCAGCCTCGGGATACTCTGGCTGGCCACCGTGCCGCTCACCAGCGGCCTGGTTGGCGACGTTTTCGGCGCCCGCTACCTGGCGACTCTGTTCGGCTTCGTCATGTTCAGCCACCAGATCGGCGCCTTCCTCGGCGCTTGGCTGGGCGGGTTGAGCTACGACCTGACCGGCTCCTACACCGCGGTCTGGGTGATGGCAATCGCCCTCGGTCTGCTCGCCGCCGTGCTGCACTGGCCGATCTCCGACCGGCCGGTCTCCGAGGCCGCCCCCGCGCCCGTCACCGAACGGGCCTAATACCGAGATGGAACGCGAGCGCCTGCTGGGCGGCTTGTCGGCGCTGGCCGCTTTCGGCATTTGGGGCGTCGTGCCGGTTTACTTCAAGGCCGTCGCCCATGTCCCCGCGCCCGAGCTCTTGGCGCACCGGACCTTCTGGTCGGTGATCCTATTGCTCGTCTTGATCGTCCTCGGACGCCGCTGGAGCGCGTTGCGCGGCGCGCTGGCTCAGCCCCGCATCTGGCTGCTGCTCGGTGCCAGCACCTCTTTGCTGGCGGTCAACTGGCTGGTGTTCATCTGGGCGATCACCGATGGCCGGGTGCTGGAGACCAGCCTGGGTTACTACATCAATCCGCTGATCAACGTGCTGCTCGGCGTCCTGGTGCTGCGCGAGCGGCTCACGCCCTGGCAAGCCTTGGCGGTCGCGCTCGCCACCATCGGCGTGCTCAATCTAACGCTCCAGCTCGGTAGCATCCCCTGGGTCTCGCTGACCCTGGCCGTGAGTTTTGGGATCTACGGCTTGATCCGCAAGACGATCCGGCTCAATTCGATCGAGGGCCTGTTCGTCGAGACCGCGCTGGTCGCGCCGCTGGCGCTCGGCTACCTGATTTATCTCGGCGCGACCGGGACTGGCGCGCTCGGCGCCCACGACGGGACCACGGATATCTTGCTGGTGCTCTCCGGCGTGGTCACTGCGTTGCCGCTGTTGGCTTTCGCCAGCGCGGCGCGGCGGCTCCAATACACCACCGTGGGATTCTTTCAATACATCGCGCCTACCGGCCACTTCCTGCTCGCGGTCTTCGTCTACGGCGAGGCCTTTACCGGCGCGCACTTGGTCACCTTCGGGTTGATCTGGACCGCGCTCGCGATCTTCACCGCCCACTCCCTGCACGCCGCGCGGGTGCGGAGTTCCGCAACTGGTATATGATACGGCAAGCGGTTCGCGTTCAAGCGCTGGGAGCTTAAATCTCGTCACGGCGAATTGCACAAATGACATGAGCGATTGCTATGGACTATGACAAAACAAATATGGCGGCGGTGTACGATTCCGGACGCGAATACAGGCCGGAGACTTTGCGGCAATGGCTGGATTTGTTTTCGGCTCATGTGCCCAAAGAGAACGTTTCTCGCATCGTCGATCTCGGCTGCGGCACGGGCCGCTATTCAAATCCCCTGGCGGATCATTTCGAGGCCGATGTTATCGGGATCGATCCATCCGAAAAAATGCTTGGCGAGGCCCGCAAGAAATCCGCCCATCGCGGCGTTGTTTTTAAGCAAGCATCGGGGGAGACCCTGCCGGTCGAAGAAAACTCAACCGACCTGGTGGTGATGTCGATGGTGTTTCATCACTTGCGGGAGCCTCGATCCACCGCAAGCGAATGCCATCGCGTCTTGCGCGAAGGAGGATGTGTCTGCTTGAGGAATTCCACGGTCGATGCGATCGAGTCGTTTTCCTATTTGAAGTTCTTTCCCTCGGTTCGATCCATCATACAAGAACAGTTGCCGACCCGCGACCGAGTGAGTTCGACCTTCGAGGAAGCCGGTTTTCACACGATCGCTCATGAGATCGTTGAGCACCGAAATTCTGCGAACTGGGCCGACTTCGCGGAAAAGATAAGCGGGCGGGCGGATTCTTTCCTGGCCCGCATTCCGGATGATGAATTCGATGCGGGAATCGCGGCGCTGCGCGACTACGCGGGAAGCGTCGACCTCGCCCGACCCGTGGTCCAAGACATCGATTTTTTCGTGTTTCAACGCTAGACGACGGGGGTTTGCGCCGTCACTCCCTAACCGTCGCGATCCTCAGCACGTTGGTCTTGCCCGGGGTGCCGAAGGGCACGCCGGCGGTGACCACGACTTGGTCGCCGGGCTCGGCCAGGCCCTCGTTGCGGGCGATGGCGCAGGCCTTGCTGACCATCTCGGTGAAGGAGGTCACATCCGAGGTGTGGACGCAGTGGGCACCCCAGATCACCGCCAGGCGCCGGGCCGTCTCGATCTTCGAAGTCAGCACCAGGATCGGCACGTCGGGGCGCTCGCGCGCGGCGCGGAGCGCGGTCGAACCCGAGGTCGTATAGCTGATGATCGCGGCCAGCCGCAGGGTGGTGGCGACCTGGGCGGCCGCCGCCGAAATCGCATCCGGCGCGGTCGACTCGGGTTGCGTCTGCAGGGCGTGGATGAGGCGCTGGTAGAAGGGATCGGACTCGGTGCTGATCGCGATGCGGTCCATCATGTCGACCGACTCGACCGGATAGTCGCCGGCCGCGGATTCGGCCGAGAGCATGATCGCATCGGCGCCGTCGTAGACCGCGGTCGCGACGTCGGAGGCCTCGGCGCGGGTCGGCGCCGGGGCGTGGACCATGGATTCGAGCATTTGGGTCGCCACCACCACCGGTTTGCCGGCCAGGCGGCAGGCGCGGATGATTTCTTTCTGGCGGCCGGGCACCTCTTCGGGCGCCATTTCGACGCCCAAGTCGCCGCGCGCCACCATGGCCGCATCCGCGCGTTCGATTAACTCGCTCAGGTGCGCGATCGCAGCCGGCTTTTCGATCTTGATCAAGATCGCGGCACGGTCCCCGATCAGCTGGCGCGCCTCGTCGACGTCGCCGGGGCGCTGCACGAAGGACAGGCCGACCCAGTCGGTGCCCAGGTCGAGCCCGAATTTCAGGTCGGCTCGGTCCTTATCGGTCAGCGGCGAGATCGGCAGCACCACGCCGGGCACGTTGACTCCCTTGCGGTCGCTGAGCGGCCCGCCGGTCACCACTTCGGTCTCGGCATGGTCTGGGCCGCAGCTCGCCACCCTGAGCCGCAGTTTGCCGTCGTCGAGCAGCAGCTCGGTGCCCGGGGTGAGCGCGGCGAAGACTTCCGGATGGGGCAGGGGCGCGCGCGCCGCATCGCCGGGCGCCGCGTCCAGATCGAGGCGGAAGCGGGCGCCGGCCGTGAGCTCGATTCGGCCACTCGAGAACTGACCGACCCGCAGCTTCGGTCCCTGCAGGTCCATGAGCACGCCGATCGGGTGGCCGACCTCATCTTCGAGCGCGCGGATGGCCTCGAAATTGCGCCGGTGGTCGTCGTGGCTGCCGTGGCTGAAGTTGAGGCGGAACACATCGGCCCCGGCCTCGAACAGTTTGCGGATCATCGCCGGGCCCGAACTGCTCGGTCCCAGGGTGGCGATGATCTTGACTTTGCGTTTGCGTCTCATGGGCATAAATCCTAACCGCGGTTCGCCGCGTTTGCACGAGCGGAAACCACGGCGCGGTCAATCCGCTGGCAGCACCAGGATGGCGCGGAAATCGTTGACATTGGTCAGCGTCGGGCCGGTCATGACCAGATCGCCGAGGCTTGCGAAAAAACCGTAGCCGTCATTATCGGCGAGCAGCAGCCTAGGGTCGAGCCCGGCGGCCTGCGCACGTAACAACGTGTCGGGGGCGATGCTGGCGCCGGCATTGTCTTCGCTACCGTCGATGCCATCGGTGTCGCAGGCCAGGGCAAAGGTACCCGGCGCCCCTTCGAGCGCGATCGCCAGCGCCAGCAGGAACTCGGCGTTGCGGCCGCCGCGGCCTCGGCCGGTCACGGTCACCGTGGTCTCGCCGCCCGAAAGCAGCACGCAGGGTGCCGCCGCCGGCTGACCGTGGCGCGCCGCCTGGCGGGCGATTCCGGCCATGACCCGGGCGACTTCGCGCGCCTCGCCCTCGATGGCGTCGCCCAGGATCACCGGTGCGATCCCGGCCGTGCGCGCATGCGCCGCCGCCGCTTCCAGGGATGCTTGCGGCCGGGCGATCAGCCGGGTCTCGATCCGGGCCAGGCGCGGGTCGCCCGGCTTGGGGGTCTCCTCGGCGGCCGCCGCGAGGTGAGCGCGTACCGGCCCCGGCGGGTCGATGCCGAAGCTTTCGAGAATCGCGCGGGCGTCGGCGAAGCTGGTCGGATCCGGCACGGTCGGGCCCGAGGCGATACTGGCCGGGTCGTCGCCGGGCACGTCGGAGACGATCAGCGTGACCACCTTGGCCGGAGCGGCGGCGGCGGCCAGGCGGCCGCCCTTGATCGCCGAGAGGTGCTTGCGCACGCAGTTCATTTGGATGATGTCGGCGCCCGAGCGCAGCAGCGCCCGGTTGACGTCCTGCTTGTGGGCCAGCGTCAACCCCGGTGCCGGCAGGGCGAGCAGCGCCGAGCCGCCGCCCGAGATCAGGCAGATCACCAGGTCGTCTTCGGACAGGCCCTGGACCATGCCCAGAATGCGTTCGGCGGCGGCGCGGCCGGCTTCGTCGGGTACCGGGTGCGCCGCCTCGACCACTTCGATGGTCTCGCAAGGGACCGCGTGGCCGTAACGGGTCACCACCAGGCCTTCGAGCGGCCCGTGCCAGTGCGTCTCGACCGCCCGTGCCATGGTCGCGGCCGCCTTGCCGGCGCCGATCACCAGAGTGCGGCCCTTTGGTGGTGACGACCTCTGGGGCGGCAGGTGAGGCGGCACCGCCAGCTTGGGGTCGGCGGCGCCGAGCGCCGCATCGAAGAGTTCGCGCAGCAGGGCGGCGGGATCGGAAAGGGGTTCGGCCATGGGGGCTCTAGTTTGCGTCACGATGCGATACTAGCGCGGGTCTCGCGGATCAGAAAGGCGGCCCCCAGCCCGGCGATCAAGAACACGACCAACACCGAAAACGCCGCCCGGTAAGCCGCCGGCGAATAGAGCGGAACGCCTTCGACCGTGGCGCCGTCCCAGTTCAGGTCGAGCAGGGCGCCGATGAGCGGCTGGAACAGGGCGCCGGTGCCGGTCACCGTCATGTTGATAAAGGCGAGCGTGACGCCGGTGACCGCGCTCCGGTTGCCTTCGCGCGCGGTCGCGAAACAGACCACCATGGCGCCCAGGAACAGACCGGTGACGAAGAATAGCACCGGCAGTGCGGCGCCGGGCAGGCCGGGCAGATAGAGCAGGGCGCAGAGGCAAACCAAACCGCCGCCGGTGGCCGCTATCAGCGCCGGCTTGCGTCGCGCCATGCGGTCCGAAACGTAGCCGGCCAAGGGCGCGCCAAACGCCCAGCCGATCAACAGCGCCGAGGTGGTTGCGGCCGCCCCGGGCCGCGTCATGCCCTGGACCTGCATCAACCAGGCCACGCCCCACAGCCCGGCGAAGGCGAGAAGCGGCGCCGAGGTCGCCGCGCCGACCAGGGCGATGAGCCAGTTCTGGCGCCGGCCGAGCACCTCCTTGAGGGCGGTCGCGATGCCGGGCCCGCGGCCGCCCGAATCCCGGGCCGCGGCGCCGGGTGGGCGGTCGCGCACGATGATCCAGATGGCCAGGGCCAGAAAACCCCCGGCCGCGGCCGCGCCGAGCAACGGTGCGCGCCAGCCGATTGCGTCGACGGCGACGGCCAAGGGCGCCTGACCCAGAATTCCGCCGGACATGCCGGCCATCATGGTCAAGCCCGAAACCAAGGCGAAACGCCGCGGCGCGAACCAGCGGCCGGCCAGGGTCAGGGCGCCGACAAAACCGAAGGCGGAACCGGCCCCGATCATCAGCCGCCCCAGATAGAGCAAGCCGAGCGTGTCCGAGAACGCGAAGCACAGGCTGCCAAGCGCGCAGAAACCGGTCGCGATGGTCAGCACGCGGCGCGGCCCCCAGCGGTCGACTGACATGCCGACCGGGATCTGCAGACCTGCGTAGGCGTAGAAATAAAACGCCGAGAGATTGCCCAGGACCGCCGCGCCGACCCCGAAGTCGCGCATCAAGGGGTCGATCATGACGCTGGGCGCGACCCGGTGAAAGAAAGCGTAGGTAAACACCAACGCGGCCGGCAGCCAGACCAGCCACGGCCGCCACGCCGGAAAGGGCCGCCGATCGCCCAACTCAGCCGGAGACAACGCGGAGCTTATCCTTGCTCAAGTTCGGCTCCGGATCCTGATCCTCGGCGTAGCTGGAGAGCACGGTGTCCAGGTGATCGGCCATGGCGCGGGCCGCGGCCTCGCCATCGCGTGCCTGGATCGTGTCCGAGATCGCCCGGTGCTGCGCCAGCAGCAGGCGGTCGTACTGCGGTCCGACCTGCAGGCGGTAGCGGTGGTAGGCGAACATGTCCTCCAGAATCCCGCTCAGCACCCCCATGAGGTGCATGTAGACCGGGCTGCCCGAGGCCTTGGCCACCGACATGTGGAAATGGAGGTCGTCATCGGCCTTGTGGCGCTC
>CAXMQD010000698.1:0-5294 GCA_964194965.1 uncultured Acidimicrobiia bacterium
TCGCGCTCCCCAGAGTCCCCGGGACCTTCCTCCCGGTCGGTGAGCACGCCGTAGAGCGCGTTCGGGCCGCCGATCACCGTGGTCCGCGCCTTGGTCGAGGCGGCGTAGTCGGCGACGCCGAAATGCAGGCTCTCGTTGCGCTTGGAGGCGGCGGCGATCTCGTCGACGTTGGCCATGCCGAGCGCGGTTTCGATGATGTGCTCGAAGCCGATCCGCTTCTTGCGCCCGACCGCGTCCTCGCACTGGGTGACCAGCATGTCGACGGCATAGACATCGGCGGCGGTGCCGGCCTTGGGAATCATGATCAGGTCCAGGCGCTCGCCGCCCTGCTCGATGATATCGACCACGTCGCGGTACATGTAGTGGGTGTCCAGGCCGTTGATGCGCACCGACATGGTCTTGCTGCCCCAGTCGATGTCGTTGAGCGCCTCGATGATGTTCTTGCGCGCCTGCACCTTGTCGTCCGGCGCGACCGCGTCCTCGAGGTCGAGGAAAACCACGTCCGCGGCCGAGGCCGCCGCCTTCTCGAACAGGGCCGGGTTGCTGCCGGGCACCGCGAGCTCGCTGCGGTTCAGGCGCGCGGTCGCTTGCTCGACGATAGTGAAACTCATGGGATCTCCCTCTCCAGACCGTCCGTCAAAATGCTCGCCGGGCCCCGCCTCCGGGGCTCCCGGCAAAGGACGGGACACTGCTCCGCGAGCCCCGCGATGTCAACCGCAAGACCCCTTGATTCCGGCCGATTCTCTCGTGATTTCAGCCCCGGCGCGGCGCGGCGTCCGACAGCGGGTGGCGGTCCCGGACCAGGGCCTTGAGGCGGGCGTCGAGCACGTGGGTGTAGATCTGGGTGGTCGAGATGTCGGCGTGGCCGAGCATCATCTGCACCGCGCGCAGATCCGCGCCGTGGTCGAGCAGGTGGCTGGCGAAGGCGTGGCGCAGCACGTGCGGCGAGACCTTGGCCGGGTCGATCCCGGCCGCCACCGCCAACTCCTTGAGCAACTGGGCGACCCGCTGGCGGGTCAGGTGTCCGGCCGCGCCGCGCGAGGGGAACAGCCACTTGCCGGGCGCCCGGGGCGCCGGGGTTTCGGTGCTTGGACCACGCCCGCGCTTGCCGGCCGCGGCCCGGTAGCGCTTGAGCGCGTCGCGGGCGGGCTCGCTCAACGGGACCATGCGCTCCTTGCCGCCCTTGCCGGTGACGATCAGCACCCTGGGATCGCGCGCCGCCGCCGCGGCCGGCAGTTCGACCAGCTCCGAAACCCGGAGCCCGGTGGCGTAGAGCAGCTCCAACAGGGCCACGAGCCGGGCGCCAGCGGCGCCGGGCCGGGCACGGGCCGCCGCCAGCAGGGCTTCGACCTCGGTCTCGCTCAGCACCTTGGGTAAGGCGCGGCCTTGGCGCGGACTGTCGAGGCCCGCGGTCGGGTCATCGGCGCGCAGGCCCTCGCCAAACAAGAAGCGGTGAAACTGACGCAGGGTCGAGAGCCGGCGCGCGGCGGTGCGGGGCGCCATGCCGGCGTCGTTGAGCTGTCCCAGATAGGCGCGCAGATCGGCTGCGCTAGCCTGGTGCACGGCCCGCCCGCGCCGCGCCAAAAAGCCCGCAAAATCGGTCAGGTCGCGGCCATAGGCCTCGCGCGTATTGGCCGCGGCGCCACGCTCGGCGACGAGCATTTCGAGAAAGCTTTCGACGTGGTGGTTTTCAGTCACAAACCCATGCTCCGCATGCTTCGCACCGGCCCCCACCCCCACCCTGCTTAGATCCCGTTGGCGAGCGCCGCCTCGATGGCCAAGGTGCGGGCCTCGGTCTCCAGGCCGATCCGGCCGAGCGCGGTCAGCGCCGCGCTCAGGGCGAAAGCATGGCTCCCGCCCGGCCCCTCGGCGCCGAGCACGATAAGCGACAGCAGCACGGTCTCGCCGATACGCCGCGACTCGCTCGCTTCGTCGAGGGCATAGAGCAGCGCCGCGTTGGGAGCGATGAGGTTGGCGGTATCACCCTCGGCGGCGATCTGGCCCCAGGACAGGGGATCCCGTTCGCCGAGCGCCTGGAAAACGGCGCGCAGCAGTGTCTGGCTCCGATGCAGGGCGGCAGTGTCGCCCCCGGCGCCCCCGGCGCTCCCGGCGCCCCCGGCGCTCATGCCCGCGCGCAGATCGCGCCACACGGCAAGCGTGCCATCGGTGGTCAGCGCGGCACCGCCGGCCAGACGCGAATAAGGCCACAGCGAGGCGGCGGCGGTGCTCGCCTGAGGATTGATCAACGCCTCCTGCCGGCCCAGGCTGAGCCAGGCGCTGGCGTGCTCGTAGCGGCCCGCCGCGTAGAGCGCGCGCCCGGCGCCAGCGGCGAACCAGGTTAGTTCCGGCGTGACGGGAATCTCCAATAGCAGCGGCAGAAAGACCGGCACCAGCGCTTGATAGAGCCCTTCCGCTTCGCCGATTTCGAGCGCGACGCGCAGAATCTCGGCGCGGCTGGCCGGCAAGTTCTGATCGCGCGCGGCCTGATAGAGCAACGCGTTGAGGCGCGGGCCCGTCATGGTCTCGGTGGCGCCGATGGCGCCCGCAAGTTCCCGCGCGGTAAAGGAGAAGCCGTCGTAGACCCGGGCTAACCCCGGGCCATCGAGCAGACCCATGGCACAGGCCCGCTCGGCGGCCGCCGCGCGCTGTTCGCTATCCAGGCTGGGCGCCTGGGCAATGGCCAATAACAAGGCCGGCGGGGCGCCCGCGACATAACCCGGCGGCAATGCGGTGCCGATGGTCTGCATCATGGCCAAGTGCAGCGGGGTCAGGGCTGCATCCTCGGGGATTTTCGGCTCGGTGCCGAACAACGCGCCCGCAAGCGCGAAGAAAACCGGATCGCCGCCGCCGGTTTCACGCAACAGGTCGAGGCCGAGCATCATCTGATCGACCTCGCCGCCGATCATCTGGCACAGCACCATCGCCTTTCGCCAGTACGGCACTTGGTGGTAGCTGGCGATGCCATTGCGCACCAGGCGGCAGGCCTCGGCGGTATCGTGAACCAGCAACATCCCATCGACCCGGATCCGGGCCCGCTGCTCGTCGTCGCGGTGGCTGGGCACCACGGCCAGGAGGTCGTTGAGCTCGGCCACCTCGCCCAGGGCCATGAGCCGGTCGATGCGCAAAACGAGCAGGCTCCGCTCCGTCTCATCGGATAAATCGAACTGACTGATCGGCGGCGAGGCGATGGAGGTGAGCAGGCGCAGGGCGAGCGAGCGCATGCCGCGCGACGACAACTTACCGGGCAGCATCTCGAGCAGGCGAGCCACGATTCGGCGGTCCGATCCCCGCCACATCTCGACCCCGAAACCGCCTTCGCGCGGATCCAGGGTACCGATCGAATCGGGGGTGATCTCGTCGAGCGGATTAACCTCGATCGCGCTGCTATTCGCGGTGGCCGCCGCCGGCGCCTCGATCACGGTCGGCAGGACTCCACTGCCCGGCGCCCAGATATTGGCCTGGCCGAGACCCGCCGGCGGCACCAGGCTCAAGGGCTGCTGCGGATCGTCCAGAGATTGGGCCCCAGCCGGCGCCGCCCAGGCGCCGAGCAACAGCACGCCAAGGACCAGTCCCGTAATACGGCGGCGGGAATGGCGGCACGGGCGGGGGTGCTCAGCGGGGGAAACGCTCATCGGACAGGACTTTTTCGACTTTTGCCGAGGGAGCGGGAATCTCCCAGGTCGCCAGGTACGCGGCGCCGCCAGCCAGGCCCCCAAGTACGACAATGATCAGAAAGAAGCTTGATTTTCGCATGAGGCCAATTGACGGAGACTAATGGAATCAGACACTGAACTGCTCGTTACAGGCACGGAAACCCATTACCGCGACCGCTTCGCCAACAGCTCGACGCGGACTTGCGCCCTACCAAGGTGCTTATGGTAGACTCCGACTGTGGCGACTTTGGGGCAGTCTATAACCCGTTTTCGAGTCGTTGCAACGCTGCCCGGGGCTGCCCGGGGCAGCCTGGGGCTACCCCGGGTTTAGCCGCCCCGGCCGATAATCTTGTTTGGTCCAGAACGAACCATGCCGTCCGCCAAATCCTTGAAGGTTCCCCGCACCATCGTGCTCATCGGCTTGATGGGCGCCGGAAAGTCCTGTATCGGGCGCCGCCTGGCCACGCTTCTGGGCCTGAATTTCGTCGACGCCGACAACGAGATCGAACGCGCCGCGGGTTGTACCATCGAAGAAATCTTCGAACGTCACGGCGAAGCGGCCTTCCGCGACGGCGAACGCCGGGTCATCAAGCGCTTGCTCGGCCAGGCGGTGCAGGTGCTGGCCACCGGCGGGGGCTCGTTCATGGACCCGGGCACCCGGGCGGCGATCCGGAAGCAGGCGGTCTCGGTCTGGCTGCGCGCCGATCTAGACTTGCTGCTCAAGCGCACCGGGCGGCGCAACAATCGGCCGCTGCTCAAGCGCGGCGATCCGCGGGCTATCCTGGAGCACCTGATGGCGGAGCGCTATCCGGTCTACGCCGAGGCCGACATCGTGGTCGACAGTGCCGACGGCCCCCCCGAGGTCACGGTCGAGCGCATGCACGCGGCGGTCGAGAGTTATCTAGCGGGCCCGGCGGGGGCGGGGGCGGCGGTGCCGGACGCGCGGCTGGCAAATGCCCGCCCGGAGGGGGACGCCGGCCGGTGAGCAGCCACGAACGCCTGGGCGTTGCGCTGGGCGCGCGCAGCTACGACATATTGGTGGGCGACGACCTGATCGCCGAAGCCGGCCGCCACATCGCGCCGCTGCTGTCGCGCAAACGGGTTTTCGTGGTCACCGACACCAACCTGGCGGAGCTTCATCTGGCCCGGCTCGAACGCGCATTGAAGGAGGCCGGGCTGGACTACGAGGCGGTCGTCCTGCCCGCCGGTGAGCAAACCAAAGATTTCCATCATCTGGAATCCCTGGTCGAGCGGCTGCTCGACATGAAGATCGAGCGCGGCAGTACACTGGTCGCATTCGGCGGCGGCGTGATCGGAGACTTGACGGGCTTCGCGGCCGCGGTGTTGCTGCGCGGCATCGATTTCGTGCAGATCCCGACTACCTTGCTGGCCCAGGTCGACAGCTCGGTGGGCGGCAAGACCGGGATCAACTCGCGCCACGGCAAGAACCTGATCGGCAGCTTCCATCAGCCGCGCCTGGTGCTCGCCGACACCGAGGTCCTCTCGACCCTGCCGCGGCGCGAACTGCTCGCCGGCTACGCCGAGGTGGTTAAATACGGCCTGGCCAGCGAGCCCGATTTTTTCACCTGGCTGGAGGGTCATGGCACCAGCCTGATCGAGGGCAACCCGGACGTCCGACGC
>CAXMQD010000699.1:0-2032 GCA_964194965.1 uncultured Acidimicrobiia bacterium
CGCCTGGTGTCTGCGGCAAGATCCATCATGCCGAGGCCTTCATAAGCTTCGATCATTATCTCCAGAGAATCTCTGCCGCTGTCTGCGCCGTTATATTTTTCGATGGCGCCCTTGGCGCGATTGAGTGCCGCTACATAAGCGTCACGCTCGAGATAGAAACGAGCAACCGTGTTTTCGTATGCCGCAAGGCGGTTCCTCAGATAAATCATGCGCTGGTGCGCATCTTCGGCATAAGGGCTGGCGGGATAGCGTTCTACGAGACGACTTAATAATGAAAAAGCCAGCTCTCCGTCACGAGGCGGCCGACCTTCCACGTCTCTCCTGAACCAGCGTTCGAGAAAGCCGGGCCCCTTTTCGAAATAGGCAAGCCCTTTGATGTAAAGCGCATAATCGACTCTCGCATGGGTGGGGTTTTCCCGAATGAACTGATCGGCTGCGCTGATCGCTTCGTCCTGCCGTCCGACCTTGTAATAGCAATACATCAGCTCGAGCTGAATCTGCTTGGCGAAATCACTAAACGGAAAGCGGGCCTGCAGCGCCTCGAAAATGCCAATCGCCTTGCGGTAATTCTGACCCATCATCGCTTTCTGAGCGGTCTCATAGGCCTCCCGAATATCCTGCACCGCGTCGTATTCTTCCGGGTCGCCGGCACAGCCGGCAAGCAAGCCTACAACGACCAGCAATGCCAGAACGTAGCGCGCCTGAAATATTCGCGGCAAGATACTGGCTGATCTGGATCCTCTGCTCATCTGCTGTTCAAATTCTCTGCATACGATTATGGCCATGTGCCCGGGCCGCCATGCACAAACCCGGCCGAGCCGCTAACTATACCGTAAACTCCCGTGTTGCCTGAATACAAACCTTGTGGCAGCGGGATGGCGGAAGAATTCCAAACAAAAACGGTCCCTGATGATCTTGCCGGCCAACGATTTGACCGGGCTCTGGCCAAGATGTTTCCGGAATATTCGCGCAGCCGTTTGAAAAGCTGGATTCTGCAGGGCTTTGTCACGGTCGATGGCGGCGAAAGGAGGCCGCGGGACCTGATGTCCGGTGGCGAAATCTTGTCATTGCGGCCGGCAGAAGAGCTTGGCGTCGTCAGCGCCCCGGAGCCAATGGAGCTCGACATCGGTTTCGAAGACGACGAATTGCTCATTGTTAACAAACCCGCCGGCCTCGTTGTTCACCCGGGCGCAGGAAATCTGCGCGGAACACTGATGAACGGGCTGTTACACAGGATACCCTCCCTGGCGGAGCTGCCGCGTGCGGGAATCATCCACCGGCTGGACAAGGACACGAGCGGTCTTCTCCTGGTCGGCAAGACCCTGCAGTCACATACGGCGCTTGTGCGTATGCTCGCAGCGCGGGAAGTATCCAGAATATACGTCGCCGTCTGCAACGGTGTGCTGACCGGTGGGGGGACCATTGATGCCCCGATCGGGCGGCATCCAGTGGACCGGCTGCGGATGAGCGTGATTGATAACGGCAAGCCCGCCATAACCCGTTACCGTGTGCTCGAACGATTTGCAGCGCATACCTATATAAGGGTCGAACTCGAATCCGGACGTACTCATCAGATCCGGGTGCACTTTGCACACCGGCGCCATCCACTCGTTGGCGATCCGGTCTATGGTCGCCGTATGACAATGCCCCCGGGGTGTGATGATACGGTTCGGGACACACTGCGAAACTTTCGCCGGCAGGCATTGCACGCTATCCGCCTGGAGTTTTCGCATCCTGTAACTGGCGATCGAATTGAGGTCGAGGCACCGCCACCGGCTGACTTTCAGGTCTTGCTCAAGGTGCTTCGCGGGCACGCGGGCCATCGGGAACAGGCATGAATGCCGCCGGGATTCCTGCCGAGTGGCCGGCGCCGGCCAATGTGGTCGCGGGCACAACGCTGCGGAGCGGAGGAGTCAGTCAGGGCGAATTCGCTGCCCTGAATCTTGCTGCACACGTGGGCGATGATCCGGTCTCGGTGGCGGAAAACCGGCGGCGTTTCCAGACAAACTTTTCATTGCCGAACGACCCGGTG
>CAXMQD010000700.1:0-7081 GCA_964194965.1 uncultured Acidimicrobiia bacterium
AACGATTCAAGGGACGGCGCCAAAGATCGCGCCTGTCCGCACCCGCAAAAAAACCGCCCGCACAAGATGTGGAGCGGCAAGGTCGTATGGGGGAAAGAGTCGTCTCGGATACGGAGGGTACCCGTTTCGGGTGGCCCTCCCGTGCGGTCTCCCGGAAGATCGAGGCCCGGATCGGCGCGCAGATCGCCGAAAAGGCTTGAACCAGCGCCCGGGACCCCGCGATAGTTGGCGCAAGGGCGGCGACAGGCCTGGCGAGAACAGCAGGGATGGCGGGGGTGCGAGAGTTCGACTTCATCGTGATCGGCGCGGGCATCGCCGGCGCCTCGGCGGGCTACGAGCTCGCGGCCCCGGCGCATGGCAAGGTGCGAGCTGGGGGACGGGTCGCGCTGCTCGAGCGCGAGGACCAGCCCGGTTATCACGCCACCGGGCGCTCGGCCGCGTTTTACATCCAGTCCTACGGCAACGCGGTGGTTCGCGCGCTCACCGTGGGCTCCTGGGAGTTTTTCACCGAGCCGCCCGAGGGCTTCACGGATGGGCCCCTGCTTACGGAACGCGGCGCGCTGTTCGTCGGCCGTCCCGATCAGATCGGGGAGCTGGACGACCTGATTGCCGAGACTCGGCCGCTGGCGCCCCACCTCGAGCGCCTTGACGCGGCGGCCGCGCGCGCCCTGGTGCCGATTCTGCGGCCCTCGGCCCTGGGCGGCGCGGTGCTCGACTCCAAGGCCATGGAAATCGACGTGAACCGTCTGCACCAAGGTTATCTGCGCGGGCTCAAGGCACGCGGCGGCGAGGTCGTGACCCGGGCCGAGGTGCGCGGCCTGCGGCCCGGACCGGCCGGCTGGTTGGTCGAGACCAAGGCCGGCGACTTCACCGCGCCCGTGGTGGTCAACGCCGGCGGCGCCTGGTGCGACGAGATCGCGGGCCTGGCCGGCGCCAAACCGGTCGGGTTGGAGCCCAAACGCCGCACCGTGATCACCTTCGACGCGCCGCCCGGTCTGGACACCCGCGACTGGCCGCTGACGACCGGTGTCGCCGAGGACTTCTACTTCAAGCCGGATTCCGGCCGCCTGATGGGCTCGCCCGCGGACGAGACCCCGATGCCGCCCTGCGACGTCCAACCCGACGAGTTCGACATCGCGGTCGCCGTCGATCGCATCCAAACCGCGACCACGCTGGAGATCCGGCGCATCGGCAACACCTGGGCGGGCCTGCGCACGTTCGCCCCCCGACAAGACCATGGTGGCCGGCTTCGACCCCGCGCGCGAAGGTTTTTTCTGGCTCGCCGGCCAGGGCGGCTACGGCATCCAGACCGCGCCCGCCATGGGCCGCCTCACCGCCGCGCTGGCGACCGGCGCGCCCATGCCCGAGGACCTGGCGGCGCTCGGCGTCACCGCCGAAGCGGTCTCGCCCGCGCGCTTCGCCTGAACCGGCGGCAACCATAACGACACGAGGCCATGCCAAGGCCTGGCGATATCCGGGAGAAAACGCATGACCCGCGACGACTACACGACCCACGACGCCCTCGGATTGGCGGAGCTGGTGCGCCAGCGCGGCGCCAGCCCGGCGAATTTGGTGGCGGCCGCGATCGAATGCATCGAACGCCACAACCCCGCTCTCAACGCGGTCGTGGTGCGCCAGTTCGAGGCCGCCCGCGACCGCGCCGCCGCTTCCGGGGAATTGCCCGAGGGGCCGTTCCGCGGCGTGCCGTTCCTCAACAAGGACCTGGGTTTCCAGGAGGCCGGCGTGATCCAGACCGATGGCAGCCGCGCCTACAAGGACCGCAAGGCCAAACAAGACAGCGGCATGATCGCCGACTACCGCCGCGCCGGGCTAATTACTTGCGGCCGCACCAACTCGCCGGAGAACGGCCTCTGCTCCACCACCGAACCGCTGCTGCACGGGCCGAGCCGCAATCCCTGGGATCCGGCGCGCACGCCCGGCGGCTCCTCCGGCGGTTCGGCGGCGGCGGTGGCGGCGGGCATGGTGCCGGCGGCGAGCGCCAGCGACGGCGGCGGCTCGATCCGCATCCCGGCCGCCTGCTGCGGGTTGTTCGGGCTCAAGCCGACGCGCGGGCGGGTCAGCGCGGCGCCCTTGGGCGGCGATCCCTGGAACGGCTTGTCGTGCAAACACGCGGTCACCCGTTCCGTACGCGATAGCGCCGCCTTGCTCGACGCCGTCGACGGGCCGCGCCCGGGCGACCCCTACGCCGCGCCGCCGAAGACGCGCCCCTACCTCGACGAGGTGACCGCCGAACCCGGCCGCCTGCGCATCGGTTTCAGCGCCCAGCCGCTCTACGACCAGCCGGTCAGCGCCGAATGCCTGGCGGCGCTTCGGGACGCGGCCAAGCTCTGCGAGGAACTGGGTCACGAGGTCGCGGAGGCGGCACCGGACTACGACCGCGCGGCGCTCACGCGAGCCTGGCTCGCCGTGGTCGCCGCCCACCAAGCCGACGCCGCCGAGGACGCCCGCGCCTATCTAGGGCGTGCGCCGGGCGCGGACGATCTCGAGCCCTGGACCCTTACGATGATCGCCAAGGGCCGCGCCATGACCGCCGGCCAACTGGCCGCGACGCTGCGCACCCTGCACCTGGAGAGCCGCAAGGTCGCCGCCTTCCACGAAACTTATGACATTTACCTGACCCCGACCCTGGCCAAGCCGCCGGTTGCGATCGGCGAGGTCGACATGTCGTTCGGCGCGGAGGCCGAGTTCATGCCGCGCACCGCGGGCTTTTCGCCCTATACCCGCCTCGCCAACTGCACCGGCCAGCCGTCGATGTCGGTGCCGCTCCACTGGAGCGAGGACGGCCTCCCCCTAGGCACCATGTTCACCGCCCGCTTCGGCGACGAAGCGACCCTGTTCCGGCTGGCCGGGCAGCTGGAGCGCGCGAGGCCGTGGTGGGGGCGGAGGCCGGGCGTGTTTGGGTAAGAAACCATTTCGGCGATGGCGTAGCTTGAGTAGCATTGTCATGGAACTCGAGTTAAATGGAAAAAATTTGGCCGAGGCTTGAATGACGACCGCGCATCCCATTGAAGTCGTTCTTTTCGATGTCGGCGGCATCCTGATCAGAATGGCGGGCATCGAAATCTGGAAACAACTGACCGGCCTAACCGATGAGGCGGAGATCTGGCGGCGTTGGCTCCATTGCCCCGTCGTGAAGGCATTCGAACGGGGCCATAGTTCCGCCGACGAATTCGCCGAACGCATGATCGAAACCCACAGTTTGCCGGTTGGAAAAACGGATTTTCTCGACTCCTTCCGCTCTTGGCCAGGCGGCCTCATCGAAGGCGCAGAGGAGTTGGTCGATGACGTGGCGGAACATCTGCGTAAAGGGTGTTTTTCGAATACTAATGATGTTCACTGGACCGAGCCCTGCAATCAGGCGGTTCACAGCCTGTTCGAACTGCATTTCCTGTCCTATGAAATGGGGCACGTGAAGCCCGACGCGGAAGCGTTTCATCATGTGGCCGAGATTTTGGAATGCGCCCCCGAGGCGATCTTTTTCATCGACGACAACATCATCAACGTCGACGCGGCGCGAACTTGCGGGTTCGATGCCCATGTTGCAAAGGGCCCCGAAGAAGCTAGACGGGTGCTTGCCTATCATGGATTGATGAAGGTCTAGAAATTATTAGGGCAGGAATTGGGTAGGGACGGGTTTCGCTGTCCCCCACACAGAGGACATCACTGGCCGAAATAAACGGCGGATTCCATGCCGCGCACCACCGGCTTCTCCCCAGCTATTTTTTCTTGCCTTCCTCCGCTGTCTCTTCCGCGATCGCTGCGGTCGCTGCCGCGGCGAGCGCCGCGTCCGGAACCGAGCCGCCGCTGGTATCCACGATGACGCGGCGCGGCGCGAAACGAATCCCGTTCTCGGCGAAGGCTTCCTGGATGCGGCGGAAGACTTCGCGGCGCAGGATAAACTGCTTCCCCGGTATGGCGGTGAATTTGACGCGCATTACGAAGGCGGAGTCGTCGATGCTGAGGACGCCTTGAGATTTGAGCGGCGCCAAAAAATTGGGCCCGAGCTCCGGGTCCGCCAGCATGCTTTTCCCGATCTTCTTGACGATTTTGCGTAACTTCTCGGTATCGGTGTCGAAGGGGACGCGGAATTTCAGCTTCATGATCGCCCAGTCGCGGCTGTAGTTCGTCAGGTGCTGGATCTCGCCAAACGGGATCGTATGCAGCGGGCCGTTCTGGTGGCGAAGCCGAAGCGAACGGAGCGAGACGTGCTCCACCGTGCCCGCGACGCTGCCCACATTGACGTACTCGCCAACCCTGAAGGCGTCATCGAAGAGGAAGAACACACCACTGATGACGTCCTTGACCAGGGTCTGAGCACCGAAACCGATGGCGAGGCCGAAGATGCCGGCGCCGGCGATGAGAGGACCGATGTCGACGCCGAGCTCCGAAAGAACGGTCAGCCCGGCCATGACGAAGATAACCCCCAACAAAAAATGACCGAACAGCGGAACCAGGGTGTGCAGCCGCGAGCCTTGGCTACCTCCGGCATCGCCGCCCTCCGCTTCGCCGTCCTCACTGTCGTCCGGCATCGCGTATTGGATCGCGGTTTTCAGGATACTCCAGGCAACGGAGGCGAGTATCAAGGTGACGACGATGTCGAAAAGGGCGCCCGTGACTTTTTCGCCGATGCCCCAGGCGGCAACACCTTGAACGTCGATTTTCCAGACTCGCGCCAATACGAAGATGGCTACGACGACCACGACGATACGGAGCTTGCTGGCGATGACGCCGCAATAGGCAACGCGTGCTTGGTAGGCCCGTCGATCCAGTTCGGCCGGTTCGGCCGATTCGGTCTGTTCAGGGGATGCGGCGTCCGCGTCTTGGTCCACTGCTTTCGTGGCCCGCACCTTGAAAAGCGTCGATAAAACCTCTTTGACTATCCAATTGACGATCGGAATCCCAACAAGCACAGCCAAGCTCAAGACAAGTGGGGTCGTCATACGTTCACCGGTCAACACGCGAGTCCCTACCGCGCACACCCAGAGCATCACGATCATGAATGACGCAATAACGTGCCAGTTCGCAGCAATGGTTTGGGAAAAACGGCCTCGTGGTTTCGCGCCTTCGATGGCGTCTCCCACAATCAGCTGGCCAATCCAATCCCGGTCGACCCAGATCACCACGACGATCAAGCCAAGCACGGCCGCGCCCAACACGAGACCGAGTGCGAGACCGAGACTCTCGTCCAAGCCGAGATGAATGAGCAGCGCAGAGAAATGCGTCACCGCGACGAGCGATCCCGCCACCTGGAGCAGCCGGAAATAGGCTCTGCGGGCGCTGGCGTCGTCGAGCGGAGGCAGGCGCAACGACGGCGCGTTCGGGGCCAATGCGACCCGGCCGAGCGCGGCAATGGCGCGAAACAGGATGACCGCCCAGAAGATCGTCACGATAACCTCGCGCGTTGCTTTGTGGCCCTCATAGAATACGAAGAAGAGGCCCGTCGCCACCAATCCAAATACGACAAGAGCGAGAATGTCGCGAGCGAAACTCAAAGCGAGGATGGAAATCTTGTTGGCTGTGGTCTTGGGCGCCGCTCCACTGGTCGCCTCTCCGATGCGCGAGAACACGCGGCGGACCAGCCACTCGGCCGCAAAGCCGCCTGCGAACATGAGCATGACCAAGAGCAGCTTCAGCCAAACTTTGCTCCGGGCCTGCCCTTCCGTAATTCGGTCGACGAGGAATGGTCCAATGGAAGGCAGCGCGGGGAACCCGGATATCATGAGCCGTAGGCGTTCGCGGGCCTGGGTCATCGCACCCTGGAGGCCTCCGATAAAGTCCTGCTGATTTTTCGCCGGTTCCTTGGCAACCGCGATCGTGTTGAGGTAGCCAATGAGCAGGGCACGTACGTCCTCATCCGACAGTCTGGACACCAAATTTGGGACGTCTTCTTCCTTCAAGTCGTCTGGGACTTGAGGCACCGTGCCTTCCATGGCCGAAGGCTCGACGCCGGGGCCCGCCGCGCTCACGAGCCCGGCCGAAAGCAGCGCGATCATCGTCGCGGTGCACAAAAGAAGAGTCGCGCGGATAAGGTTCCTTGGCATTGTTTTATCGACCCCGATCACTTGACGTGGTTGCACATTGGCGGATGTCCGAACGGTTCCATCCGCGACGCGGATAGACCCAGCCTCCTCAATCAAAGACTCCGAAGGTCTTTAATACAGAACTTTTACTTCCCTTTGAAATTAATACCAAGCCTCGTTGATAAATATCTATAGAGGAGGTCTAGATCCGCCAGGCTCACGCAGGCCGGCACGAACATGCGATGGAAGCACGAGGCCGGCCGGTGAGCCGGCCGCTCGGCGACCGCCATTTCGGCGTCGGCGAACTCTCCGGCGGCCGGATTGCTTGCATTGCAATTGTTCCCGCGCTCATACTCCGTACCCGTGGTCCCGGTCCACATCTTGTTTCTCTGGTGCGGTTTGGGCACCACACTATTCGACGCGATTGTCGATCATGTGGGTAGGTAACGATTTGAACTATTCCATTTTTTTGGAAAGCCTATCTAGGAGCCTTACGATGCCTGGAACGAAAATGCTGTCACTGCTGTTAACTGCCATGCTTCTGTCCGGCTGCGCCGGCATCTCCAAAGGGGTTACCCAAGCCATCTTGGAGCGAAGCGAAGAGGAGGACACCCGTGCCTGCCATATAGAAGGTCTTGCTTCAGTTGGGCTCGAGCCCTTGTTGCAAGTTCAAGAAAAGGAGCGGGCGGCGGGTTCTTCGGCACGCACCTTGAAGGTGTTGATGGTGCACGGAATCGGCAGGCACCTGCCGGGATACTCGGCCCGATTGACCGAACACCTCATGCGCGAACTGAAGCTCGACGTTAAGGTAGAGGATTACAAGGAAGTCGTCCTTCGCGATCCGGAAATTCGAGATGGCGTCTTGGGGAACCTCAGAATCAATCGGCACATGAACAAGACGCGCACCCGGGAACTGCTATTTTATGAACTTACGTGGTCGGATATCATTGAACCGGAACGAAAGATTCTCGCGTTCGACGACTCGACCGAGTACACGTTCCGCCGGACAGCATTGAACTCTGAGATGAAAAAATTCTTCA
>CAXMQD010000701.1:0-3227 GCA_964194965.1 uncultured Acidimicrobiia bacterium
CAAGGTCTTGGCCGAGCCCAATCTGATCGCACTCTCGGGCGATACCGCAAGCTTCCTGGCCGGCGGCGAGTTTCCGATCGAGGTTGCCCAGAGCGGCGCCGGGGCCGGCGACAACGCGGCGATCACCATTGAATTCAAGGAGTTCGGCGTCGCGTTGGCATTTACGCCAACCGTGCTGGACGATGGTTTGATCAACCTGGTGGTGGAGCCCGAGGTCAGTGCGCTCGACTTTTCGGTGGCGCGCAACGGCGTGCCGGGGCTGACCCCGCGGCGTGCATCCACCACCGTCGAGTTGCGTGACGGCAAATCCTTCGCCATTACCGGCCTGCTTCAGGACACCTTCACCGATTCCATCGATCAGATCCCCCTGCTGGGCGATGTGCCGATCCTGGGCGCGCTGTTCCGCAGTAGCCAGTTCCAAAAAAACGAGACCGAGTTGGTGATTATCGTCGAAGTTCATCTGGTCAAGCCGGCGCCGATCGGTTCGCTGGCGACGCCGGCGGACAACTTCATCCCGCCCAGCGAGTCGGACATCTGGCTGTTCGGACGGGTCGAGGCGCCGGGTTCTGGTATTCCGCGTGACGGCGGGCTGGCTGCCCGGGGGGCAGGCGGCATCGGCGGTCACTACGGTCACATCATCAAGTGAGGCATGTCATGAATCGATTTATCGCAACTCTGCCATTGGTTCTGATGTTCGCCGTTTCGGCGTGCGAGCAGAACCGGAACCTTCCGCCGCTCGGCAAGGATTTCGGCAACGCGACCACCCATAACTTCTCGCAGCATATCATTAATCCCGAACCGGTCACCGCCGGTTATGGGGCGCCCGCCCTCAATGGTCTGCGGGCCAAGGGCGCTATGGACCGCTACACCAGTGGCACCGTAATCAAGCCGGAGAGCGAGGACACCCAGCAGTAACTAGGGATCTTGCGCCCCCGAAACAGGGCGCTGGTTCATGGCTGCGACCAACAAGGGTTTAACTGGCCTGTGAGCCCAGGGGGTTCGAGGCCGATATGACGGGCAAAAAAACAGGAGCATGCTTGGTATGATGTCGGGCCAGCACATGAATGTTGTTGCGATACTGCGCTCGGATGAGGTCGGTCAGGCGCTGAATGCCGCCTGCACAGACATCAATGGCACCGTAGTAAATAGTCACGTCGGGCGCCTTCAGGACGTCCAGGGCGACGTCGACTTTCTCAAGGGCGCCGACATCCTGATCCTCGATGTCGACCCGCGCTCCGAGGAGGATATGGCCCACTTGCGCAAGGTGCTCCAAAGCGAGTTCCCAGGCACTCCAGTCGTCGTGACCGCTACCGAAGCCTCGCTCCAGGACGTGCGCCAATTTATGCGTTTGGGCGTGGCTGATTTCGTGCCCCAGCCGATCACCCAGACCGACCTCAAGACAGCTCTGATACACGCCGGCCGTACTCCCAAGTCGCTGAGCGAACCCACGGGTCGGAACGGTCACGTCATATCATTTTTAAAGGCTAGCGGTGGCGTCGGCGCCTCGACGTTGGCGGTACAATCGGCATGCCTGCTGGCGTCCCGGAAGAAGACCGACAAGTCACAAGTTTGCCTTATCGATCTCGATTTGCAATTCGGCACCGATGCTCTCTATCTGGATTTGGATAACCGTGTCGGTTTGACCGATCTGTTGGATTCGGCCGATCGGATCGATCGCGAGCTTCTGCATAGCGTCATGGGGCATCACCCCAGCGGGCTCGAGTTTTTGGCGGCGCCGCGCGACGTGGTGCCCCTCGAATCGCTCCAACCGAATAATCTGGAGCACTGCCTTAAGCTGATCCGAGGCGAATACGGCATGACCTTCCTCGATCTGCCCTTGGCCTGGACGCCTTGGTCTTACGCCGCCGTGCAGAACTCGGACTTGGTGATCTTGGTCATCCAATTGTCCGTCGCCGGTGTACGCCAGGCACGGCGCCAGATCGAGACCCTACAGGCCCAAGGGCTCGGGAGCGTGCCGATCAAGGTCGCGCTCAACCGGTTCGAAAAGAGCTGGGGTAAAAGTGTCGACGTCGGAGACGCCGAAAAAGCGTTAGGACGAAAATTCGATTACTTCATCGCCAACGATTACAGCACCGTGAGCGAGGCTCTCAATCAGGGTGTGGCGCTCTCGGCCATCAAGAAAAAATCCAAGGTCGAACAGAGTCTACAAAAAATGATCGACGATGCGGTCAAGACAGTTACGGGCGAGGAGGCCCGTCCGGAACCAAGGCTTCTGTCGGGGTTCCGTAATTAGGAGCAAGGGGAGAATAGGTCGATGTTCCTGAGAGTAAAGAGCGAAGCAAAAAAGGAAGCGGGCGCTCCCGTGGGCGTGAAATCCGTCGCCAACGACGGTGCCTTCGTTTCCCAACCGCAGTCCCAACCGCAGCCCCAGCCGAACGGTGTCGCGCCGGCCGATAAGCCGGTCAACGGCAAGTCGACCCAGTACACTGAGCTCAAGATGATGCTGCACCAGCGCCTGCTCGACATGATCAACCTTTCGGTCATCGACCGGATGGAGCCCGAAGAGTTCCGCGTCGAGATCGGCGAGATGGTACGCGAACTCCTGCTCGAGGAGAACCGGCCGCTTAATCTGTCCGAACGCACGCAATTGGTCGACGACATCTTGGACGAGCTTCTCGGCCTTGGGCCGCTCGAGCCTCTGCTCAAAGACGAATCGATCACCGACATATTGGTCAACGGTTACAACAATGTTTTCGTCGAACGCGCCGGACGGTTGGATCATACGCCGGTGACCTTCAAGGACGATCGCCATCTGCTCCGGATTATCGACAAGATTGTCGCCGCGGTCGGGCGCCGGGTCGATGAATCCTCACCCATGGTGGACGCCCGCTTGGCTGACGGTTCCCGCGTCAACGCGATTGTTCCGCCATTGGCCGTGGATGGGCCGTTGCTCTCAATTCGTAAGTTTGCCAGGACACCTATTAACATGGACAAACTGGTGGAGTTCGGCTCCTTGCCCCCGGCCTTCGCCGAATTACTGTGTGGTATTGTCGAGTGCCGGCGCAACGTGCTGATCTCTGGCGGTACCGGTACGGGTAAGACGACCATGCTGAACGCCATGTCGGCCAGTATCGATGGGCGTGAGCGTATCGTCACCATCGAGGACGCGGCCGAGCTTCAGATGCAGCAAGTCCATGTCGCTCGCCTGGAAACCCGTCCGCCCAATATCGAAGGCAAAGGTGAGATCACTCAGAGGGATCTGGTCA
>CAXMQD010000702.1:0-2217 GCA_964194965.1 uncultured Acidimicrobiia bacterium
CGCGCGCATGCTCCGGCTCCAGCGTGAGCGCCCGTCCGAAGGCCTGTTTCGCGTCTTCGAGCCGGGCGAGAGCCTGCAGCGCGGTACCATGATTGTAGTGCGCCTCGGCGAAGTTAGGATCGATCGCGGCCGATTTGGCAAAACGGGCCTCTGCATCGCGCATCTTGCCCTGGCGCTCCGCTGCGACGCCGTAGTTGTTGAGGATTTTTGCATTGTCCGGCGACAGGCCGAGGGCCTTTTCGAGCGGCGGCTCCGCCGCCTCGGGGTCGCCGCGCTGCAAGGCAATGACACCCAGCAGATGCCAGGCCTCGGCGCACTTCGGATCAGACTTCAGGATCGCCTGATAGTCCTGCTCGGCCTCTTCGAGACGACCGGCACGGTGCTTCTTCAGGGCCTCGTCGATGTCGGAGGTCATGGGCGGCGCTTCGGGACCCGAGAATGGCCGAGGGGCAGTGAGAGTAACAGCTTGGGCGCGCGACTTCCGCCCGCGTCCGGTGCCAGACCTTATCGTTTCCGTCCGGTACCCTGCAAGGCGAGCGGCCTTATGAACCGGGACGGCTCGCTGCCGCTTGCGGATTATCTACAGGCAGTGTCTTGTGAGGCCAGGGAGAGCGGCGGATGCGAATCGCGACACCGGAGACCTGGTACGAGACGACGCCCCTCGAGGACGGCGTCACTCATATCCACGAACCCTTCATCAAGGCCTTCTACCGCTGCAACATCTGGCATGTGCGCGGACGCGACCGGGACATGCTGGTGGACAGCGGCATGGGCGTGGTGAGCCTCAGCGAACAGGTCTCGTTGGTCACCGAGCGTGCCTGCCTGGCGGTGGCGAGCCACACCCACTTCGACCACATCGGCGGTCATCATGAATTCGACGAGCGTTTGGTTCACCGCGACGAGGCCGCCTTGATGGCGCAGCCGACACGCGCCAACACGCTTGCCGATCCTTACGTGACCGACGAAATCTTTACGCGACTGCCGCCGTCGCCGTACAACTCGCCCGACTACAGTGTGATGGCGGCCCCGGCGACCCGGGAAATTGCCCATGGCGACCTTGTCGACCTCGGTGACCGGCACTTCCAGGTGATTCATACGCCCGGCCACTCGCCCGGCGAGATCATGTTGTGGGAGGCCGCAAGCGGCATTCTCTTCTCCGGCGATACTGTCTACGATGGGCCGCTGATCGATGACGCCTATCATTCCGACGTGCCCGCCTACGTCGCCTCCATGAAACAAGTTGTCGATCTGCCCGTGCGGGTCGTCCACGGCGGCCACTTTCCCAGCTTCGACGGTTCGCGCTATCGTGAGCTGATCCGAGGCTACCTCGAGGAGAAGGGGGCATGAGAGGGCTGCACGCCCATGCTCACGCCCAGACTTGGGAGCGACCCGGGTTCCGATGACGATTCGAACGGTTCTGAAGGATTTGACCGCGTACTACGTGAACGCCCTGGAACAGGGCGATGCGATCGCCTGCGGTGCCAACTTCGCCGAGAACGCCTCGTTCCTGTTTCGCGGCGGTTCGGTGCAGGGGCGCGAAGACATCGTTGCCCTGCACGAGCACTTCATCCGGGCGGGCGTGAAGATGCTCAAAATCGAGACCCTCGAGTCCGAAAATTTCGGTGACCTGGGCTACGCGGTCCAGTCTTACGCCACCGCCAACGAGATGGGGCGGATCCTGCTGGTGCTGAAACGCCAGGAGGATGATACCTGGAAGGTCCAGGTGCAGAGCGTCACCTCGGTGTGAGGGGCGGCGGGTGCGCCGCGCTTCCGCCCGGATTTATTCACTCCAGCTCTTCGAGCGCGCGCTCGGCCGCCTCGGAGCCGGCCGCTGCTGCTTTCGTGAACCAGTTTCGCGCTTCCTCCCGGTCCTGAGGCAGGCCCCAGCCGCGGAGCTGCATCAGGCCCAGGTAGTACATGGCCGGGCCGTGGTCCTGTAGGGCGGCCTGGCGGAACCAGGCGATAGCCTTGTCGGGGATACGCGGCACGCCCCTGCCGTTCATGTAGAGCTGGCCCAGATTGGTCTGGGCCACCGGATCGCCGCCGCGCGCCGCCTTTTGATAGAGCGCCACTGCACGGTCGGTATCCTGGCCCACGCCGCGCCCGTCCAGATAGAGCGCCGCCAGGTTGTTGAGCGCCATGGAATGACCCTGGTCGGCGGCCATTCGATACCACTTGGCGGCCTCCCCAGGGTCTTTGGCGATGCCGTTACCCGTG
>CAXMQD010000703.1:0-2519 GCA_964194965.1 uncultured Acidimicrobiia bacterium
CATGGTCGTGGTCAACAGCGCCGACATGCCGAGGATATCCGGCTGGTGCTCCTCGATCGCCTCCAGGTAGTTCTCGACGGCGTTGTTGATGCCGATGTTGATGACCTCGAAGCCGGCACCCTCCATCATCATGGCGACCAGATTCTTGCCGATGTCGTGGATGTCGCCCTTGACCGTGCCGATCACCATCTTGCCGACGGCCGGGGCGCCGGTTTCGGCCAGCAGCGGGCGCAGGATCGACATGCCGCCCTTCATGGCGTTGGCTGCCAGCAAAACTTCGGGGACGAACAGGATGCCGTCGCGGAAATCGATGCCGACGATGCGCATGCCCTCGACCAGCGCCTTGGTCAGGACGTCGTAGGGCGTCCAGCCGCGCTCGAGCAGAATGTTGACGCTCTCCACGATCTCGTCCTTGAGACCATCGTAGAGATCGTCATGCATCTGCGGCACGAGTTCGTCGTCGCCGAGCGAGCTAAGATCGAGATCGTCCTGATCGGACATCGCCAAGTCCTCTCAAACTCAAAGACGCAGACAGGGCCCGCGCCATGCGCCATTTTCCTACGCGAGCCACGCGGCTCGGCTTGATCGCCCGCGACAGAACCTGTCTAAAACGCGACAACCTCCTCGAATCCAATGGTTTTTGATGCCTTTCCGCGACCATTCTCCGGGGACCTGATGGCAGGTTAGCGCGCCAGTCCTAGCCGTTGGTTAACGCCCCGCGGCGCTGCAAGGGGCCGCACGGGGCCGCCGGGGGCCGCCGGGTGACCGCCGGGAGGGTTGCCGGGAAGGTCACAATAGCGGGTGGCGCCGGCGCCGTTGCCAAGGCTCGAATCCGGTGCTTAATTAATCCACGGGAACCGAGGGGGCATGGTCGTGGGGGCCCGGTGAACGCCGATCTCAGTAACTTGCAGGCCGCCGGTCCGCTTGCCGTCGCTATTGTCGGCGCGGGCCCGAGCGGGTTTTATGCCGCCGCCGCGCTGCTCAAGGCGCTTCCTGGGGTCGAGATCGATATTATCGAGGCCCTGCCTACGCCCTATGGCCTGATCCGCGGCGGGGTGGCGCCGGACCACCAGAGCACGAAGGGCGTCTCCCGTGCCTTCGCGCGCACCGCCCGCGATCCCCGGGTCCGTTTCCACGGCAATGTCGAACTCGACCGCGATGTCTCGCTCGCGGAGCTGCGCGCGGCTTACGACGCGGTCGTGCTTGCCATCGGCATGGCGCGGGACCGGGACTTGGAGATTCCCGGCGCCAAGCTGGCGGGCGTGTTCGGCGCCGCCTCCTTCGTCGGCTGGTACAACGGCCACCCGGACTTTCGCGACCTCGATCCGAACTTGGACACTCCGGCGGCCTGCGTCATCGGCAACGGCAACGTGGCGATCGACGTCGCCCGGGTCCTGCTCAAGACGGCCGCGGAGATGGCGGACAGCGACTTGGCCGATCACGCGGCTGGCACGATCCGGGCGGCGCCGCTGCGCGATGTCTACTTGATCGGCCGGCGCGGGCCGGTTCAGGCCAAGTTCACCAACAAGGAGCTGACCGAGATGGGCACGCTGGCCGACTGTGCGGCCGTGGTCGATCCCGCGCAGCTGCCCGATGAAGTAAGCGGCGAGATGCCGGCGCGCGATCGGCGCCTGGCGGATAAGAACCTGGCGACTCTCAAGGGTTTCGCCGCCGGCGCGCCGGATGATGGCCCGGATAATGGACCGGATGCGGCCAAAACCAAGCGCGTGCACTTCTTGTTCTACGCCAAACCCGATGCGGTCCTGGGCGAGGGGCGCTGCACGGCGCTGCGCCTGGAGCGGACCCGTATCGAGGACGGCCGGGCCGTGGGTACCGGCGAGTTTTTCGAGGTCCCCTGCGGCCTGGTGGTGCCGGCAATCGGATACAGCATGGCGCCGGTCGCGGGCCTGACCCTGAATGCGGCGAGCGGTGCCATTGCCAACCGGGACGGCCGGGTCGATCCAGGCCTCTACGTGGTCGGTTGGGCCGGGCGCGGGCCGAGCGGGGTGATCGGCACCAACAAGGCTGGTGGCGACAGGATCGCCGAACTGATCCAGGCCGATTTCCCTCAGGGAGGCGTTCGAAGCAGCGGCGGCAAGCCGGGGCGTGCCGCCTTGGAACAGCTGCTCACCGAGCGCGGGCTGCGCCGGGTCGGCTTCGCGGATTGGGAGCGGATCGACACCGCCGAGGTCGCCGCCGCGCCGTCCGGCGCCCCGCGCCGCAAATTGACCCGGATCGCCGACATGTTGGCGGTTTTGGATTGAGATCCCGGCGATCTCGGCGACCCCGAAGATCCCTGCGATCCCGGCGATCCCTGCGATCCCGGCGGCCCTGGCCCGGCCGAGTCACGGGCACGTGAGCCGAAGTGACGCTCGGGGACGGCGGCAAGCTGGAATACTCGAATCATCCCAATTGATGGAAAAAATTCGCCGTTCGATGATTTTTCGGGGGTGATTCATTTACTTATGCGATGTAGTAATCATATACCTGGTGGCAGTAAGAGACATGAAGCGCAGGCG
>CAXMQD010000704.1:0-3654 GCA_964194965.1 uncultured Acidimicrobiia bacterium
ACCGCCGTCATTGCACCCATCGCCCCAACCGAAACCAGGGCGGCGATCAAACCATATTCGATCGCGGTCGCTGCGACATCCTCGCTGAGAAATCTCTTGTTATGGTCAGACATAAAGCCAGACCTCTGCGATCGGTTGGGGCCTTAATTTTGGCACACGTATGGTTGATCGTCCGTTAAGAAACAGTGTTCGGCGCACAATGGCCTTGGCCGTCCCCTGACCGATCTCGCCGCAGGGCCGTGCCGACGACTGGTTTCCACCCCTTTTTCGGACGTGACTTCACCATTCCGAGGACGGCTTAGTATAGTCATAAGCGGTCGTGGTAGCCGCCCGAGATAAATCCGAATAACATGGGTCCATAGACGAAGGATTGCACTATCGGCGATTTCAGAGGGAAGGGAATATGATGGATCAGGTGGCAACCCATTATAGCGGCAGCGGCGGTCTGGCGAACTCGATCGCGGATAGCCTTCGGAGTGCAGGAAAAGACCTCAACGAACTGAAGACGGCCGATCTAGTAACCGTCGATGAGTTTCACATCCGTGGCCGAAAGGCGACCTTGGAATTGGCCGCGCAAATGTTGCTGAGCAAGGACACTCGTGTTCTTGACATCGGCAGCGGCTTGGGCGGGCCTGCGCGAACCCTCGCCGAGGAATATGGTTGCCATGTAACCGGCCTCGATCTGACGCAAGCATTTTGCGATGCTGCGAAGGTTATGTCCGATTGGGTAAATCTGGGCGAGCGGGTGGCGTTCCAACAAGGAGACGCGACGGATCTGCCTTTTGCGGGCAATCAATTCGATGCTGCGATGAATATTCACGTCGCGATGAACATTGCGGCTAAGGACAAGGTGTACGAGCAGGCCCGACGAGTCGTGAAACCGGGTGGAATTTTTGCAGTGTATGACGTGCTTCAGGGTGAGGGCGGCGATGTGTTGTTCCCAGTGCCCTGGGCGCGAGACCCCTCTATCAGTCATTTGGCGACACCCGACGAAATGAAATCACTCCTAGCCGGCGCCGGTTTCAAAGTCTTGGATGTCCGTGACTCGACCGACGAGAGCCAAAGCTGGTTCGAAGCGATGACGACGCGCATGACGCAATCGGGCCCGCCTCCCGTAACATTCCATCTCATTCTAGGTGACGATTATCCCGATATGGTACGCAACCAAGTTCGCAACCTATCGGAACGGCGAATCAGGACCGTCAGCTATATTTGCAAGGCCTGACGGCTCCCACCGCGCGGCGCCGCCACGACCAGCGACCAGCTGCGGCAATGTCCGAATTCGGGTCATAACCGGCTGTTCCGGAAACCGCCGGCCTAGGCCCGAAGTTGGGGCGAGAGCGGAAGTCGACGGGCACGTGCTCCGGACGACCCCAACGTCCAATTTCAACGAACTCGCTGTGAGGTGAGCGCTGGTTCGGTGCGGATCGGCGAGGCCTGCCGTGCCGCGCGACCGATTTCAATCGATGGCCGCCGTGCCGGGCGATTGGGCTCTTGACAGGCGGCACAAAAGAGTGCATATACACGTTATTCGGAACTTGCGCCGGTAAATCGAAGCCATGGACGCCACGGAACCCACCAACTGCAGCTGTTTCGCCTTGCGCAAGGCGGCGCGCGCGGTGACCCAGATGTACGACCAGGCGCTCAAGCCCAGCGGACTCCGGGCGACCCAGTTGCCGCTCCTGATCGCGGCCGAACGGGCCGGGACCCTCGGCATCGGGGAACTGGCCGAGCAGCTGGTCATGGACCGCACGACGCTGACCCGAAACCTCAAGCCGCTGCTGGATCGGGGACTCCTGGAAAGCGTCGCGGGCGCGGACCGGCGCCGGCGCCCGATCGCGATCACGGCCCAGGGACGGGCGGCCCTGGCCCGGGCCCTGCCGTACTGGCGGGAGGCCCAAGCGCGGATGACTGGTAGTCTGGGCCGCGCACGCTGGGGGCGCCTGATCGGCGACCTCCGGGACACGGTCGATTTGGTTCAGAAGGGGTAGATATTTTTTTGCTCAAAAGAGTGTATATGCACTTATCGACGTCAACCCAACCCCCGAAAGGAAGACATCATGACCCGTTACGACACACGCGCCGGAATTCCGAGGTTCTCCGGTACCTCCAGGCTCGCCTCCGGAATCGCCGGGCTCGCAATTGTACCCGCGCTCACCAGCGTACCCAGGTTCGCCAAAGTACCCAGGCTCGCCAACCTCCCCAAGATCGGTGGGCTCGTCCTGGCGGCCGCCGTCGCGTTTGGCCTGGCCGGGCCGGCCGCCGCGCAGCAGACCTCCTTCGGTAGCTTCGAACCGCCCGCGGGTTGGCTGCCGCCGCCGCTCGACCCGACCGGGGTGCAGCTTCAGACCCATGAGCTCGCGCCGGGGGTTTACGCGCTGCTTTCGACTCGGCCGCCGGTCGACAACAGTGGCTTCATCGTCGGCGAGAACGGCGTGCTGGTGGTCGACGCCCACATCAACGGGACCATGGCCCGGCAGATTCAGGCCGCGGTGCGCGCAGTGACCGACAAGCCGATCCTCTATCTGGTCAACACCAATTACCACGGCGACCACACCTTCGGGAACTACGCCTTCCCGGCCGAGACCAAGATCGTGGCGCAGCGGGAGACGGCCGCGGCCATGCGTGATTTCGAGCAGGAAAAAGCGCTGCTGCTGCCGGCCGTGAACGGCAACGCGGCGGTCTTCGACGGCGTTCGGCTGCGCCTGCCGGACGTAACCTTCGAGCAGTCCCTGAGCCTCGACCTAGGCGGCCGGGTGGTCGAGCTGCACCACTTCGGCCCGGGCAACACGGCCGGCGACACGGTGGTTTACGTGCCGGAAGCCAAGGCCGCCTGGACCGGTAACCTGATCCTGGGTGCGGGCTCGATCCCCTGGGCCATCGAGGGCAACACGCAGGCCTACCTGGAAACCGTCGCCCGCGTGGCGGCGCGCCTGGATATCGAGACCATCGTCGGGGGCCATATTCTTACGACCCCCGGGGAGACCCTGGGCCACTACTTCGACTATCTGAGCGGGCAGATAAACTCGGTGCGGCGGGCCGTCGGCGCCGGCAAGACGCTGGAGCAAACCTTGGCCGACTTGCCGCTGGAGGAGATCTACCTGCCGCCCGCGGATTCGCCCCTCGCCGGGGTGCGGCCGGTCATGCAGGGCTTCCACCTCTGGAACGTCAAGCGCACCTATCAGGAACTCAAAACCCAAGAGCGGGCGGCACAGCAGGCGATGGTGCAATAGGACAGCAACCAATTCATATCCGCGGCCCGGGTGGTAACAGTCGCCCGGGCCGTCGTTCTTTTTTTTAACTCCTCAACGCAGTGTTCTCCGGGTCATACGGGCTTTCGGCGACGATCCGGGCCGGCTTCATCTGGCCGATCACGTCGATCTCCAACTCCGTGCCCTCCGCCGCCAGCTCGGGCGTGACGAAGCCGAGCGCCAGGCTCTTGCCGACCCGCCAACCGTAGCCGCCGGCGGTGGCGCGGCCGACCATCTCGCCGTTTTTGAACAAGGGCTCGTTACCGATCGCATCGGCATCGGTGATCTCGCCTACTTCCAGGGTCACGAAGTGGTTGGCGAAGCCGCGCTGCTGCCAGGCGACCAGGGCATCGCGGCCGACGAAGTCGCCTTTGTTGGGATGGACGAATCGCTGCAGGCCGGA
>CAXMQD010000705.1:0-8147 GCA_964194965.1 uncultured Acidimicrobiia bacterium
GCTGGGCGATCAGGTCCTCGGCCGCGTCCTCTGGCGACAGAACGGCGAGCGCCACGGCTGCGCTGGCGGCCAAGTCGGCATCCGGATCGGCGAGCGCCGCACGGACGAAAGAGCGGACGGCCGCTTGGGGCAACAACTCGGGGTGCGCCGCCAACAAGCCGAACAGGGCACCCCGGACCAGGGCGCTCCCGTCGCCGAGCAACTTGGCCAGGCGGTCCGGATGGCCGCGCCCACAGAGCCGCAAAGCCTCGGCGCGTATCTCCGGCTCGAGATCGGAGAACAACGCGGCGAGGCGCGGATCGCCCGGGTCCCGGGTAGCGAGCGCCAGCGCCGCCGCGCGCCGCACCTCTTTGGCGCGATCGCCGAGCGCCTGGGTGACCGCGTTCCGCGCGGCTTCGCCAGGGCAGGAGGCGAGCACGGCAGCGACCCGGCGGCGCTGCTGCCCGTCGCCTTCGGCTAGGTAACGGACCAGGGCCGCGACGCCAGAATCGCCTAGATCGCCGAGCGCCTTGAACCCGACTTCGGTCAGGTCCTGGCCCAGCTCGTCGTCGATCGCGGTTACGATCTCGGGGACCGCGTCTTCGATGCCCAGTTCGGCAAGGGATTGGATCGCCTTGAACTGGATGTCGACCCAGTCGTCCCAGCCGCCTTCGTAGAACTCGGCCTCGTCCCAGGCGATCTCCGGATCCCGGCCGGCGACCAGGCGGCGCAACCACGGCGCCAGCTCGGGATGGCGCAGCCGGGTGAGCGCCTCGATGGCGGCCAGCTTGACCCCGGCGCAGGGGTCGCCAAGCAAATTCTCCAACAACTGCCGGCCGGCCTCGATCGGCGCCAGCCGGGCGAGCGCGCCAGCGGCGTCGGTGCGCACGTCCTCGTCCTCATCGAGCAGCGCGTCGACCAAGGCGCGCACCGCCGCAGGACGATCGATGCGGCCGAGCGCCTGGGCCGCCTCGCAGCGATGGATGTCGATACCCTCGCGCAATACGCCGCCGAGTGCCCGGCAAGCCTCGCTTGCCTGGTCGACGTCGCTGCCGACTGGCATATCTCGATAGACGTCCAATGCGTCCGGCTCGATAGTACTGCTCCTTAAACTCACTTCAAACTCTCCGACAAAAACACGAACCGCGTCCTAGTTTCGACTAAGGACCAGGGGGGCCCGACCGTGGAACTCACGCGTGGTCGGGCCCGTTCAAATGCTCAGGTGATATCGCGCGGCGCGAAAGACATGGAGCGGAAGGTGTGTTTGTACGGCGAGACGCCGATTTTCTTCACCTTCGCCACACCCATCTTGTAGTTGTAGTTTCCGCTGATCCAGTCGACGACCCGACCCTCGAGGGAATTCGCAGGCTGTGAGGTGTGCAGGAAGTCCATGTAGATGACGCCCTTCTTGATGTGGCGAGTTACCATCGCCACCCCGGTCACCGCGGCGGTGGTCAGCTCGACGTTGCCGGCCTTCATCTGCCCGGCGAAGGAATAGTCCGAGCCCTCGATACCGAGCACCGTCTCCTTGAGGCTGGGCACGCGGTCCGAGTAAACCATCAAGGTATCGCCGCTCTCGATGCCGCGCGCCTTGGCATCGTCGGGGTTGATCTCGACGTAGTTGTCCGGCCACCGCTGCACGATGTAGGGCCGGCGCCGGTCGTCGAATCCCGATTGCCAGCGTTCGTTGGTCCGGCCCGAAGTGCACCACAGTTCGTCGCCCTTGGGATTCATCCACTGCCAATAATCGGAGAACAGGGACCAGGGAGATTTCTGGATGTTGCACTTACCGGTTTGGCTGTTGAAGTGCGTCAGCTTCTTGTTGTACATGTTCGCGCCCGCCGGCCCGGTATCCCAAAGCTCGCGCGTTGTGTCGTGCAGGCGCTTGGTGCCCATCAGCGACCCGTCCTCGGCCATGAACACCGGCCCCTGGATGCCGTTCGTTCCGAATTCGCCGAGCTTCTCATGCAGGGTCTTGCCCTCGCGGTGGGCGGCGACCTTGATCATGTGGAAGTCCTTGCGGCTGCCGCGCGAGAACCGCGACGCCTCCTCGGCAACCTCGTTGGTGTTCTTCCAGTCGAAGCCGTCGAAGCCCATGCGCCGGGCCAACTGGCCGACGATCCACCAGTCCGGCTTGGCCTCACCGGGCGGGTCGTAGAATTTGTTGTAGAGGCGCAGACGCCGCTCGCCGTTGGCGCGCATGAAGGTGTCTTCACCCCAGGTCGCGGCCGGGAAGATGATGTCGGCGAAGCGCGCGCCGATCGGATCGACCAGGTAGATATCCTGGTTGATTACCACCATGCCGCCCGAATCGGTCCGCTTCTTGAGGGTGTCGACGATGTCGCGCCTGTCGTAGGAGCGGATCTGGTGCGGGTTGGCCAGCACCAGTTCGTGGAACCGCTTGGCGATTTGCTGCGAACCGCACATGGACTGAATCCAGGTGGTGCCGATGCAGTGCGCCAAGCGGGTATGGCCTGACATCAGCCAGGTATCCGTATCCAGCGCCCTGCGGCGGCGGCCGGGTACCTTCATGGGCGACTTGTTGCGCGGATACTTGCCGCCGCGTTGGCCGCCACGCTGATGCCCGCCGGCACGGCCGATGACCTGACCAGGTCGTCCGCCGGCACCGCAAACGATGCCGAGCGCGGAAATCGCTTGGGTGTTGCCGGTATTATTGGACCAATAGAGCCCCTTCTCGATCATGATCGAGGTCTTGGGCCGCTTGTCACCCGTAGGCTTGGCCAGCCATTCGGCGGCTTTGCGGATTTTGGCGGGATCGATCTGGGACGCCGCGGCCGCGGCCTCGAGCTTGAACTCGTCCTGGGCCAGCAGCCACTTCTTCCAGTCTTCGAAGCCCTTGGTCTGGAACTTGCCCCAGGTGGTGCGCCACTGCCAGGGCGTGTTGCGCGTGCCCTGGCCGAAGCCGGAGGAGGACTCCCACTTATTGTTGACCCAGTTTTTGATCCAGTCGCTGTCCTCCCAGCCGTTCTCGACAATAATCCGCGCGATCGCGTTGATCACCAAGAGGTCGGTCCCGGGGATCACGTCGAGCCACAGGCCGCCATTCTTCTCGACATGTGCCACGCCGGTTGTGCGCCGGGGCACCATCATGATGGTTTTCTGGCCGTTTTGGATCCCCTTCATGATCCACTGGGTGAACAGGATGGTCTTGGTTTCGTAGGGGTCGGTGCCACAAATGAACAAGGTCTCGGCGTTCATCCAATCTTCGTAGGCCGGACCGAAGTTGTCGAATCCAGCATCGCGGAAGCCGGGCGTCGAGCTCACATCGGAGGGTGTGTCGTGGAAAGAGAAGTTGGCGGTTGCGATGTGGCGCAGCGCGTATTTGGTGATCGCGTAGGTGTTCTCGATGAACTGATAGGAATAGGTCTTGACCCCATAGGCGTTGTCGCCGTGTTTGTCGATGACGTGTTGGCCGACTTCGGCGGCGATATCGAGCGCGAAATCCCAGGATACCGGTTGGAGGATGCCGTAGATGCGCACCAACGGCGACTTCAAGCGGTCGCGCGTTGGTGTTTGCGGGTTGTAGCATTTCTGGGCGATGCAGCCGCCGCGCAGGCTGGAGTCGCCGTCGGTGTTGACGAACTTGGCGTTCTTATCGGGGATGATCACGACGTGGTGCGGCTCGCTTTTGTGCAGCACGATGTTGTGCTGGTTGGGCGCGACCCAAGGTCCAAGAGGATTGACCGGAAAGTCGACGCCGAAGGCGTTCTCGTCCGCCTTGGGGCCGCCGCTGCGGCCGCCGGCCACGGGCCAGCGGTAGACCTTGAGGCCGCAGGCGACGATGCAATAATCGCAGGCCGTCGACAGAACTTCCGCGTCCTTGGGCGGCAGAGGGACGTTGGTCTCGGGGATGTAATAGGGGGTAGTCACGGTTCGTCCCTCCTTAGCCTTGCAGATTGTCGAAGCGGCCGAAGATCAGGCCGAAGACGCCGACCGCATAGATGTCGTCGCCTTCGAGTTCGAGCAGCACCTGCGGCAGGCTCTGGTAGGCCTGACCGGCGATCAGGATGCCGTGCCGCGTCAGGTCGTAGGTGGAGAGGTGCAGCGGACAGGCGCCGAGCGACTTGGTGTCGGCCTTGTAGGTGCCCTCGAGCGAACCGCCTTGGTGCGTGCACATGTAGTTGAAGGCGACAACGTCGCGGCTCGGTCCGATGCCGCCGCCGGCCTCGACGCCCATCTTGACCAACATGGACTCGGAATAGGCGCCCTCGTCCGGGTACTGGAAATCGACCGGCGCGTCGTTCTTGAGTGCACTCAGCTTGGCCACCAGCTTGCGCGGATAGGTCGCGACCATGCCGGGCACCTCATGTGCGAAGGATGTCCCCGCGTTCATGGCCACCATTACGGTGGCCGTCGCCAGGCCGGAGGTAAGCAGGAAGCGGCGGCGCGTCATCATGCATTTGCCGGGGCGGTACCGCGTTGCGGTCTGTCCCTGCGGCGCGCCGGCGACGGAGTTTTCGGTCTTGGCGTTCATAGTTTCGGGCTCCTTCGGTTCAGTCCGCCGCCAGCGGTTCGTAAGGTGGCAATTTGGGCGTGGACATCGTGATCTCTTCACCGCTCAGCGATTCGAGGAAGGCGATCAAGTCTTCAACCTCCTCATCGCTCAGGTCGAGCGGCTTGATGAGGCCGGTCTTGTTGGCGGCAAAGTCGTTCTCGCCGCCGCCCTCGTTGTAGAACTGGACGACCTCCTCGAGGTCCCAGAACGCACCGTTGTGCATGTAGGGCGCGGTGTAGAGCGTGTAGCGCAGCGAGGGCGTTCGGAACTTGCCCATGTCGCTTTTTTCCTTGGTCCGGAAGTAGAGGCCCGGGTCGTCCTTGAGCGTGCGGTACAGCTCCTCCTTCACGCCCTTGGCGTAGAGCTCGTAGCGGAAGGTGACCTGCGCCAGGCCGTCCTCCTCCCAGCGCGCCGCCGGCGGGACTCCGAGGTTGTAGAACTTCTGGTCCGAGAACAGCGCGCCGTTGTGGCACTCGATGCAGTTGGCCTTGCCCTGGAACAGCGCCAGGCCGCGCTTCTGCTGGTCGTCGAGCGCGGCCTCGTCGCCGCGCATGAACCAATCGAAGGGAGTATCGGTCTGGACCAAAGTGCGTTCGAAGGCGGCGATCGCCTTCCAGGCGTTGCTCAACTTGGGCCAGCGATCGCCGAACACCTCGCGGAACTGCTTGCGGTACTCGGGAATGAAGGCGAGGCGCGCCTCCATCATGTCAGCCTCCCCGTTGCCGGAGACCGCACCCTTGGCCGCGGACGGCGCCTGACCCTCGAGCGACTTGGCGGCACCGGCCCAGAACAGCTTGCCGTAGTAGGCCGAGTTGATCACCGTCTGGCTGTTGCGCCAGTGGATCGCGCCTGGATAGCCCCGCGAAATATCGTTGGAAAAGCCCCAGCCCTGCTTCGGCTCGTGACAAGTAGCGCAGGCTACCGAAGCATCGCCGCTGAGACGGGTGTCGAAGAACAGCAGTTTGCCGAGCTCTACTTTCTCCGGCGTCATCGGGTTATCCGGCGGCACCGGCGGCGGCCCGAGTGCGGCCAGCGGCGGGTTCGCGTCGGCCCAGGCTGGCACGGTCAGGCCGATCTGGAGGGCGCCGGCGATCAGCGTGGCGAGAGCCGCCACGGTAGATAGGGTCGTCGTCTTTGCCTTGTTCATCGCTCGGCTCCTAGTTCTTGACGTCGCGCCAATTCTCGATGACCTGGTAGTTGGCCGGGATCTTCTCGATCCAGACGTGTTCGGGCCCGGTCAGTGGGTCGCCGGACAACGCCTCGAGGAAGGTCACCAGGTCGGCCCGCTCCTCGCGGCTCAAGCCCAGCGGTTTAATTCGCGGATCCTTGTTGGGGTCGTTGCCGCCGCCGTGGTTGTAGAAGGCCACCACGTCTTCGATAGTGGCCATGGTGCCGTTGTGCATGTAGGGCGCGGTTTGCTTGAGCTCGCGCAGGGTCGGTGTCATGAACTTGCCGATGTCCGAGCCGTCGCTCTTGTGAGTGACCACATGGGCGCCCACGTCGCGGCGGATGTTCATGTAATTTTCGATGCCCATGAACATGGCGAAAGTGACGTAGGTCACGTGCCGACGCGGGTCGCTCCAGATGTCGGGATTCTCGGGCACGCCGGTGTTGTACGCTTGGCCGTCGCTGAATCGCGGACCGGAATGACAGGCCGCGCAGCCGGCCTTACCCTTGAACAACTCGAATCCATTCCGGGCGGCGTCCGACATCGCGCCCTTGTCGAAAGGCGCGCCACGCGAGGTCAAGGTCTTGAGGTATTCGGGTATCGCGTTGCGCACGGCACCGTTGCTGGGCTCCCCGAACCCGGCGTCCTCGAACATCTTGACGTAGACCGGATCCTGCTTCAGGCGCTCCTGCATCAGGCGCATGTCCATGTTCATGTGGTAGGTTTCCGTGATCATCTCGCGGGTCACGTCGTTGAGGTTGGTGCCCAGGTGGCCGTCGTGGAACCAGGCCGCCTTGTGCGCCGTATTGATCAGAGTCGGGGTGTTGCGGAAGCCCCCGGAGCCGGGATAGGCCTTGGCCAACGCCAAGCCGTCGCCGAAGCCCTTCTCCGGTACGTGACAAGAGGCACAACTGATCGCCACGTCGCCCGAAAGCCGCTTGTCGAAGAACAGCCGCATGCCGAGTTCGGCCTTCTTGGCGTCGGCCTCAATGGCCGGTACCGGACCGAAATCCGCCGCCCAAGCCGTGGCCGACCCGGCGAAACCCACCGCGGCCAGCGTGGCCGCCAGCACGAGCCCTCTCAGAACGCCTTTGCATAGTGGTGCGCGCATGTATCGATTCCTTCGCTCTATCCGCCGCGTTTTCTCCGACGCGGCCCATTCACGACACGACGTCCAGCCCGCGTGCCCGACGCCCAAGCGAACCGCCGCGTCGCACACCGAAATTCGGCCCTGTTTTCAAAACCCCGCCATCGGCAGCCGTTTTTCGTCCCTAGGTGAAAACCGCCTGCCGGCCCCGCCGCCTCGTGCGACCCACGCGCACCGACGGTCCGGCACGAATTCCCTGTTACTAGCTTGTCACCGGGGTGAAATTAGCGCCGCGGTGCGGAGCCGAGCTTGATATAAATCAATCGACTCCGAAAAACCTTGCGGAAATAGGGCTAATACCAAATCTCGGAACTCAAAACCCGTGCCTTCGAGACCCGATTTCGGCCTCGAACCTGGCGGCTCCGCCAGCTCTCCGTTGAACCGCTGCAGGTTAACTCACAGTGAATATCTCCAATGACGTTCAATGAGAGAACTGCCATAGCGGGGCTTTTCTATTTCCTGAAATTGACATAGGTCAACGCGCAGCGCAGCGAATCGCCTAATCGTTCCCTCAGTCTGGCGCACATGGTCTTGCCAGAGGCCTGTGTAACCCGGTACAGCTGGCCCTCCAGCCAGGGCTTCATGGCGTCGACCAGAGGCCGCGACCGGATGTCGCGCGTGCTTTGGCGCTCCTCCGCGCTGTGGCCGCGGATTTTCCTTTCGATCGCATAGAGTTCAGCGATCCGGCGCAGGACCCCGGCGGCAATCGGAGAGCCGGTCGCCTGGTGGAACTCGTAAAATTTGCGTCTGGTGTGAGCCCAGCACGCCGCCAGCACGATGTCGCCGCCTACCGTCAGCCGTTCGAACTCGGCCCCCGGGTCCGGCCTTTGGCCGGCCCGAGGACAGGCTCCGCCATCGACCTGCAGCACGCCGCGGAAGCCCTTGAAGTGGGCGGCGGGTCGCTCCGCCTTGCAGTCGGGACTGTAGAAGAAGACGACCGCCGGCGGATCCGGTCCGGCCCAAGGGCGGTCATCGCGCGCATAGACCCAGAACCGTCCGGTCCTGGTTCGGCCGCGGCCGGGATCCAGCACCGGGATCGACGTGTCGTCCGCGAACAGCTTGCCCGAGGCGAAGATATGGTCGGCCGCCGCATGCGCAACGCCTCCAGCCACCATGTGGCGCCGCCGACCCAGTTCGCCAGGGTCGAGCGGTTGAGATCGACTCCCTGGCGGGCGAAGATCTGCGATTGGCGGTACAGCGGAAGGTGGTCGCAGTACTTGCTGACCAGCACATGGGCCAGCAGCCCGGGGCTCGCGAACCCTTTTGCGATCGGCCGCTCGGGCGCCGGCGCCTGGTGGATCGTGCCGCAGGCGCGGCAGCCGTATTTGGGGCGGCGG
>CAXMQD010000706.1:0-6732 GCA_964194965.1 uncultured Acidimicrobiia bacterium
TGCCGCACATGGGCAGCGCGACGCTGGAAACCCGCAACGCCATGGGGTTCAAGTGCCTGGACAACCTGGACGCCTTCTTCGCCGGCCAGGAGCCGCCCGACCGGGTGGCGTGAGCCCTGAAGAAAGCGCCAACCCGGAGGAGTATCCGCTATGACCGCCCCGGAGCATCTACCCTACCAGATCGCGGGCCGTGAAACGGTCTCCGAGGCCGACGGTCTGCGGGTGCAGATCCTGACCTTGGGGCCCGGCGAGAAAGTGCCCTGGCACTATCACAGCGTGGTCGCCGACAGCTTCATCTGTCTGGAGGGCACCACGGTGATCGAGACCCGGGCGCCGCGCGCGCGTCACGAACTCGCCCCCGGCGGCCACTGCGTGGTGCCGCCCAAGACCGCCCACGAGGTCACCGGCAAGGACGGCGCGGGCTGCCGGTTCGCCATCGTCCAAGGCGTCGGCGAGCACGACTTCATCCCGGTCGGCGGCGGCGAAGGCGTCCGGGAGGCCTAGGGTGGTGATTCAGAAATACGCCGCATCTAAGATCGGGTCATGAAGTTTCCGCGCTGCATCCGCCTGGACGCCTCCGATCTCAACATCTACACGCACGCCGCCGAGCCGGGCGAATGGGCGGTGCCCGGCGGCTTCGCCTATGCGGATTGCGACCCCGAGAGCCTCGAACGCAAGGCGCGCCTCGCCTTCCATGGCGCCTGGCTGGGCACCGGCAGCTTCGGTCACAGCACCCTGGCCGAGGTCGCCGAACTGGACGACAACGCCTTCGCGCAGGTGGTCGAGCGCCTGGCCCAGCATTTCGTCGACAACTACGGCGCACCCGACCTGGAGGCCGCCCGCCCGGTGGCCCGCGCCGAGGCCGAGGAGGCCGCGGCGCTGTGCGAACACAAAATCCATACCCTCTTGGCGCTGGAACGCGAGATGACCGAGGCCGGCGTCGTCGAACGCTACCGTGTCATCGAACCAGGCCGCGCCCAGGAGCACGCCAAGATTTGGGAGATCGTGCCGGAGGACGATGCGGACAACGGAACCGGTGGGGCCTAAGCAAATGCCGGCGCGCGTTGCGCCTGTCCCATCCGTCCCTATAGTACGTCACACACTCACCACAACCCGAGGACCGACCCATGGCCGCCTATCTCGTCGCGCTCGTCGATGTCACCGACCCGGACGCCTATCAGGAATACGCCAAGCGCGCCGGAGCGGCCGCCAAGAAAAGAGGGATCCAGTTCCTGGCGCGCGGCGGGCGCACGGTGAGCCTCGAAGGCGCGCCACCGCCGGGCCGCGTGGTCATCATTCCCTTCGAGAACATGGAGGCCGCCCAGTCCTACTACGACTCTCCGGACTACCAGGAGGCCAAGTCATTCCGTGAAGGCGCGGCCGAGGCACAGTTCTTCCTGGTCGAGGGGCCGGATCTCTAGTGGACTCTATTTTTACGCTCCTTTTCCAGTAGCACGGTTGCGTGCCTATTCCGGCACACCCGCTTTCCGTAGGCTATCGAGCAAACTCTTCAAAGGATTCTCGTGCATGCCGACGAAATGACTGCGGATGAAGCCGATCGAAAGTGCTGGTTGAAGCTGCACGGTTTTTTCGGTTGCCGCCCGTGCGGCGCTTTTTTGCCCGGCTTCCGCCAATGCCGCGGCGAGATGCATGAACGGTAAGAAGCCAACGTCGGGGAACTGACAGGCCTGTCGGCAATGTGCGATGGCCTCGTCGTGGCGCCCTAAAGAGCGTAGCGCATTACCTTTGATCATGAGTGTCACCCAGCGCATGGGACTGCGCGGACTGAGCCGAAGCGCGGCATCGAAATGAGGGAGGGCTCGCTCCATTTGGCCGGCGCAATAGTAGTAGGCTTGCCCGAGGCCGTGATGACCCCGGGCGAAGTTGGGATTGAGCGCAATCGCAGTCTGCATTTCGCCAAGCGCCATTTCGACCTCACCGGAATAGATATGCAACCGCCCCAGGGCGAAACGGGCCATCGGCTCGTCGGGATCGAGAGACACGGCTTTTTCGGCCGCCACGCGTGCCGACGCCGCCGTTTTCGCGGTATCTTCGGTGTAATCTAGCGTCACCGAGCGAGACGGCCATAGCGCATATGCGAGGTAAGCATGGGCGGCCGAGAATTCCGGGTCCAGTGCGACCGCTTCCCTGAACAGGCGTATGGCTTCGGTACGGTCGTTTTTATTGATGCGATAGAAATGCGACAGGCCGCGTTGTAGAAGTTCCCAGGCGTCGAGACTATCCGGCAGCTTGCGCCGGGCGCGCTCACGCTCGCGTGTTGCGATCTCCGGCTCGACCGCGACCACGATCTGTTCGGTGATCTGATCCTGCAGATCGAAGACGTCATCCAGGCTGCCATCGAAGCGATCGGCCCAGAGGTGATTTCCGGTGGTCGCGTCGATCAGTTGTGCCGTAATGCGCAGCCGATCGCCCGCCTTGCGGACACTGCCTTCGACGACGTAGCGCACGCCCAGCTCGCCGGCGACTTGAGTGACGTCGACGGCACGGCCCTTATAGGTGAAACTGGAGGTTCGGGCGATGACGAAGAGCGAACGAAAGCGCGCGAGCGCCGTGATCACGTCCTCTGCGATACCATCGGCAAAATAGTCCTGCCCCGGATCGTCCGAGATGTTCGCGAAGGGCAGCACGGCGATCGAAGGCCTGTCGGAAAGAGAATGGGGCTTGTCCCCGACATCATCGTTACCGGCCGCGGCAGGGTCGTTGTCGCGTACAACCTCGACCTCAGCGGTGAAGCGATAGCCAAGCCGCGGCACCGTCTTGATGCGCGTCTGCCGACGACCATCGTCGTCCACCGCTTTGCGTGCGGCATGTATGCGGGCATCGATCGTGGATTCCGAAACAATGCGGCCCTTCCAAACAACCGCGATCAGTTCATCTCGGCTGACGAGGCGATCATGATTCTCGACAAGATGACGTATGAGGTGGAACACCTGCGGCTCGAGATCCCGAAGCTGGCCCCCGACACGAAACTCGTGCCGATCGGTGTCCAGCTCATATTCTCCGAATTTGTACAGCATCGTTCGACGAGCTCGTCGCGATCATGGCCGCTTGCGCCGCTTTGCTCGGCCAACCGTAAGGAACAATAGAAGCATAACGCAAGACATTCTAAAGGTCCCCTCAAGGTGCGCTGGATCGGTAATCGCTATGATATCGGGACCAAAGACCGACTTGAAAGCGATCGCGCGAGGGTTAATTTCGAAAAACCGAGGAGATTGGTTATGAAAATGAATTGGTTGCTCGCCACATCCGCCGCGGTGCTCATCATATTGACGCCTTGGAGCGCCCAGGCGTTCGAATGCCCGCAGCACATTGCCGCGGCCCAGGTCGCCATCGACAAGGTGGCCGCCGACATGGAGGCCGACACCCCATGGAAGCGCACGGAGGACAAGGCGCTCGTGCATGCCCTCCTCGACGATGCCAGATCGCGGCTCGCCTCGGCCAGGCACAATCACGAGAAGCCGCAAAGTGCCTACGACCACACCCGCGCCATCGCCAAGGCGGACGCGGCACTGGGCTACGCTAAAGCCGCCGATATATTCCACTTCGTGTTGTTGGCGACGTAACGCGAGGTCCGCGCGGATGTAGGAGAGCGCGAATTCGGAATGCTGTTGTGATGCTTTGCTCCCGCTAAGAATGCCGGAGGGAGGCGTGATGCGTACCATTCTAGCCGCCTTGCTGTCCGGAGCTCTTGCCGTTTCCGCCGGTGCGAAAGACCGCGGGCTTGGGATGTATCTCAAGGGGCAGGATTGTATCGAACTTTCCAATCCGGACTTGCTCCATTATGTCGCAGGGCTAGTGGATGCTTGGCTTCTTGAGGCGTTCCTCACCGACGGTGAGCGTTTCGGTTGGCTCATGGAATGCGTGAGCAACGGGCCAGAATCGGAGGCGGCGCAGCTAGCCGCTATTTTTCGGAAATATTTGAACGAACATCCAACCGGCATGGATCAGGCCGGCTCAGCCTTGTTCTTCGACGCCGCCGTCAAATCCTGCAATTCGGGCTGCCTGCGGTAAACTTTCACGCGAAAAACCACCCCCCACCCCAAGGCGCACAACGCTTCGGGCGGCAAAATGTGTTATTTATGTCATTGGGTTAGACTTTTATCTATGCCCACGATCCGGCAGAATGCTGCACGCAATAGACAACCATAATCAGGGAGGCCAGCCCCCGTGCCTATTTCAACCCGTTACTTGTTCACCGCCAGCATGGACGTGACGCCGGACAAGGAGGCGCTGTTCAACGAAGTCTACGACCAAGAGCACGTGCCCAACCTGCTCAAAGTACCCGGCGTGATCTCGGTCACGCGGCTGACCTTGGAGCCGCTGAGCCTCAGCATCGGCGGTGACAAACGCCAAATCGTCGTCGAGGGCGAGCCCAAACATTCGGCGATCTACGAGATCGAGAACCCGGAAGTGCTGGTCAGCCGGGAATGGGGCGAGGCGGTCGAGGCCGGGCGCTGGCCCGATCAGGTCCGCCCCCACACCAGCAACCGCCGCCACACCCTGCGCAAAGTGACGACAACGGCGCCGTGACCGGCCTGGGAAGGGCTGCGCGCTACGCCTCTTCCGTTCCTTCCGCCGCTTCCGCGGGTGCGACCGCCATCGGCTGCTGCTGGGTGATGCAATGGATGCCGCCGCCGCCGCACACGATATCGAGCGCCGGCACCTGGCGCACTTGGTGTTCCGGGAAACAGGCGGCCACGGTGTCGCGCGCCGCGGCGTCCTTGCCATCCTCGAAGGAGGGCATGATCGCCCCACCGTTGGCGATGTAGAAATTGACATAGGAAGTGGAAAGGCGTCGGCCATCCTCGCCCTCGCGGCGCGCCGGCTGCGCCACCTCGATCACCTCGAGTTCGCGCCCCTTGGCGTCTTTTGCCGCGCGCAAGCGCGCCAGGTTGTCCTGGAGCACCGCGTGGTTGCCGTCCTCCGGGTCGTCGCTGGTCAGCGCCAGGACCGCGCCGGGGCGCACGAAACAGGCCAGGTTATCGACGTGGCCATCGGTCTCGTCGTCCTCAAGGCCCTCGCCCAGCCAGATCACCTGACCCAGGCCGAGATGGGCGACGAGCAGCGCCTCGATCTCCGCGCGGCCAAGGTCCGGATTGCGGTTCCGGTTGAGCAGGCAGGACTCGGTCGCCAACAGGGTGCCCTCGCCGTCGGTGTGAATCGCGCCGCCTTCGAGCACCAAGGGGGCGGCGTTACGGGGCAGATCCAGGTGCTCGAGCACGGCACCGGCCACCGCCGCGTCCTGGTCGTAGGGCTCATACCTACCGCCCCAGCCGTTAAAGCGCCAATCGATGCCCTCGATCCCGCCCCTGCCGTCGATCACGAAAGTCGGGCCGTTATCGCGTATCCAGGAATCGTCGTGGGGCATGGGCAGACAGGCGATGCCCGGGCCGCAGTGCAGCGAAACCTCGGCGATACTGTCCGGATTAGCGATCATGGTGACCGGCTCGAATTCGGCGATGTTGCGCGCGACCTCGGCATAGGCCTCGCGCGCCGCCTCCAGGTGCTCCCCCCAAAGCTCCTCGCGGCACGGCCAAGCCATCCAGCAGCGGTCGTGACTGTGCCACTCAGCCGGCATGAACAGGCCGCGGTCGGCCGGCGTTGCCATGGTCTGTCCTCCTGTGCGAACACTCGGGCGCGGGGTGCGGGGCCAGTCTGAAGTCTAAGCCGCAGTCCTCCCGATTCGCAAATCAGGACCGTGGCCCTCACCGGTTCTGGGAAATTATTCGCTATCGGCCGACATCAAACACCCGTCAACTGACGCCGAATTTTGGCACATCGCGATGCCGTTCGGTGAGAGCCGCCCACTGCATCCGGGGCGGACATTCGGTCTGCGCGGGTGCACGCGGCTGACGACCGTGTGCCCCGCCACTAGGGCGCGACCCCTCCGGAATTATTTTCCCCTCCGAGACCGAGGAACGGCCGGCCGGCATGGGCTTCCTTGATGGCCGCGACGAGGTCGGAAGCCATGCGCTGCTTGATCACGTAGCCCAGCGCGCCGGCCGCCATTGCTTCCCGGGCGAAGTCCGCATCGTCGTGCACGGTGAGGAAGACGATGCGCGTTTGGTCCCCGGCTTCCCGCAGGCGATGGGCCGTCTCTATCCCATTCATCACCGGCATGGAGATATCGAGCACCAGAACGTCGGGTTTCAGCTCCCGCGCGACCTCCAGAGCTTGTTGGCCATCGGTCACCGTCCCAACCACGTCGCACTCGGTGCTCAACAGCCTGGCGACGCGTTCGAGCATCGCCTTATGGTCGTCAGCCAAAAGCACGCGGATACGATCCAATTCCTGCCTCCCGCCATTTCCCGGTCGTGAGCCGCCACGCCAAGACAAGGAGATTGCTGGCCAGCAACCGAATTTCGGCACCCGAACGCGCGCCAACCAGAAACCTCAAGGTCCTGCGGCTTTCTAATTACCAGGAAAAGACGAGGGTGGGACCTGGAAGAATTGACAGTTTCCGGCGGTAATTTTCTCAGTAGCCCGGCTTCACGGGCACGATACATTCCCGAAGCGCGTATTGGATCAAATCTGTATTATTCTTGAGGTTGAGTTGCTCCATCATGCGGTATTTATGGAACGCCACCGTGCGCGGCGTGATGCTCAGGATTTTGGCCGCCTCTTTCATGGAGCGCCCTTCCGCCAGGAGTTGCAGGACTTCGCGCTGCCGGGGTGTCAACTGTGGGGCGGCCCCGTCGTCGGCGGGCCACC
>CAXMQD010000707.1:0-6073 GCA_964194965.1 uncultured Acidimicrobiia bacterium
CCGGCCGAGGGACAGGCCACGGTTTCCAGCTCGTGCAGATCCGCTTCGTCCATCTTGCCGGCGGCGTGCTGGCCGACGGCCTCGAAGACGTCGACCACGGTCACGTCGCGGCCCTTGAAGCGGCCGGGCAGGATCGAGCCGCCGTACATGAACACCGAGGGCACGTTGAGCCGCACGATGGCCATCATCAGCCCGGGCAGCGACTTATCGCAGCCGGCCAGGCCGACCAGCGCGTCGTAGCAGTGTCCGCGCATGGTGAGTTCGACGGAATCGGCGATGGTCTCGCGGCTGACCAGGGACGATTTCATGCCCGCGTGGCCCATGGCGATGCCGTCGGTGACAGTGATGGTGGTGAACTCGCGCGGCGTGCCGCCGGCCGCCCGCACACCCTGCTTGACCACCTGGGCCTGGCGCGCCAGCGAGATGTTGCAGGGCGCCGCCTCGTTCCAGGTGGTCGCGACGCCAACCAGCGGCTGATAGATCTCCTCCTCGGTCACGCCCATGGCGTAGAGGTAGGACCGATGTGGCGCGCGTTCCGGACCGAGGGTGGTGTGCCGGCTCGGCATTTTCGATTTGTCGAACTTGGATTTTCCCTTGCCGTCGAATGTCATGCGCCTGTTCCTTCTGTCCTGCTCTCAGCCTATTTTGGGAACGATTTGACAGTTGCGCAGGAGCATAGCGGCGCCCCGGCGCCGCCTCCACCGCTTTTTCGGCGGGTCTGGCATGCATGGCGGCGCGCCACTATTGTCGCGCCATGTCCGGCAAACATCACATCGACGCTACCGCAGAACCGATCACGCGGGATGACCTCTGTACCGATTTGCGCGCGCTCGGCGTGGCGGCGGGCGCGGCGCTGGTAGTCCATGCCTCGTTGCGCCGCATCGGCTGGGTGGTGGGCGGCGCCGAGAGCGTCATCCGGGCGCTGATGGATGTGCTGACCGCCGAGGGCACCCTGGTCATGCCAACCTTCTCCGGGCAGTTGAGCGATCCGGCGGCGTGGCGCGATCCCGCCGTGCCGGCCGGTTGGGTGGAAACAATCCGCGGCCACATGCCGCCCTTCGACCCGGCGCGAACCCCAACGCGACACATGGGCGCGATCCCGGAAGCCTTTCGCACCTGGCCAGAGGTCTACCGCAGCGGCCACCCCGCGCAGTCGCTGACCGCCTGGGGCCGAGGCGCCGAGAACCTGGTCTCGAACCATGGGCTCGACTGGCCGCTCGGCCCGGACTCACCGCTCGGCCGGCTCCGCGAGCGCAGCGGCCAGGTGCTGTTGATCGGCGTCGGGCACGACCGCAATTCGACCCTGCATTTGGCCGAGACCGGGGCCCGCCGACGCCGCGCCATCACTCGCCTGATACCGATTGCACGGGCGCGCGGCGGCGTCGACTGGGTCGAGATCAACGATGTGGCGGACGACCGCGGCCGCCTGTTCCCGGCGCTGGGCGCGGCCTTCGAGGCAAGCGGCAAGGTTCGAACCGGCCGGCTTGGCCAGGCGGAGGCACGGCTCATGTCCCAGCGTGCGCTGGTCGATTTTGCCTTGCCCTGGTTCGAGCAGGCGTTGGGCGGGACATGACGGAACCCCCCGGCGTCAACGAATTTGGCCTCAGCAAATATGGACCCTTACGTCGGGTCGCGCCGCGCCACTCATTTCGTTCGTAGTCCTACACGAAAATTTCACCCGGCTTGGGCCGCTTTCACGGCGGCCAGCAGATCGAGGAACGGCTGCTTGACGCCGGGCGCAGCGGCGATGATCTCGCAACCGGCGACCAGGCCGTCCCCGCTTTCGGCGTCGCAAACCCAGGCGCCGGCCTCACGCAGCACGGCGATGGCGCCGTAACAGTCCCACGAATTGATGTGCGGCTCATAGTAGCCGATGGTGCGGCCGCAGGCGACGTAAGCCAACCCGAGCGCGCCGCCGACAGGGCCGTTATACAAACCGCCGCACTCAAGCAGCCCGTGGATCAGACCCGACACTTGATGCGGTTTGGAGCGATGCGAGAAGCTGATCCCAAACCGGCCTTCGGCGAGGCTGGTCGTATCGTCGGGCCGGATCGGTTGGCCATCGAGCGTGGCGCCATGGCCGCGCCGGGCGGCGAACAATTCATCGTGGTTGGGGTCGAGCACCAGGCCGAACTCAATGACCTCGTCGACCACGAAGGCGATGGAGACGCACCACATGGGAATGGCGCTGACAAAATTCGCCGTGCCGTCTATCGGGTCGACGACCCACACTCCCTGGCCCGGCGCCGGCGCGATGCCGCCGGTTTCCTCGCCGAAGAAGGCATCGTCGGGATAGCTCTCGGCGATGCGGTCGCGGATCAGTCGTTCGGTCTCCAGGTCGGCTTGACTGGCCATGTCCTGCAAACCCTTGGAGGCGATTTCGAGGGACGCCTGATCTCGGAAATAACCGAGCGACAAGCTGCCGGCGTCGGCGATCAAGGTGGCGGCGAATGCGTATCGCTCGGAGATAGCGGCGGCGTCCATGACGTTTCCTCTGGGCGTTTCACGCCCTGGCATTGGTGAATGGCGGCGAAATCTACCCGGCCAGCCGCTCCAGCGCGGCGGCGAGTCGGTCTCTGAGTTGGGCGCTCTCGGCGCGGCGTTCGTGCTGGGTCTCGATCACCTCCGGCGGGGCCTTGGCCAGGAACTGCTGGTTGGCCAGCTTTTTATCGATCTTGGCGATCTCGCCCTCGGCCTTGTCCTTCTCGCGCTGAAGCCGCGCGCGTTCCTGATCCAGGTCGATGACCTCGGCGAGCGGCAGGAAGACGGTTGCTTCGTCAAGGACGATTTGCACGGCGCCCTGGGGCGTATCTCCCGTTAGCGTTTCGAGCGAGCCTAAGCGTGCCAGTCGTTCGATCAGGCCGCGGTGACGTTCCAATCGCGCCACATTGGCGGCGTTGGCATCACGCAGCAACAGCGGAATCTTCGCCGCCGCGGGCACATTCATCTCGGCACGAACCGCGCGGACCTCGGAAATCAGGCGGATCACCCAGTCCATCTCGGCCATGGCCTCGGTGTCGATCAACTGGTCGTCATAAACCGGCCAGGGGGCGGTGATCAGACGGCCTTTTTCGGCACCGCCCAAATGCTCCCAAAGCTCCTCGGTGACGAAGGGGATGATAGGATGCAACAGGTGCAGAAGCTGACCTAACACCCAGCCGATGGTGGCACGGGTCTCGGCCGCGGCCGCGGCGTCGCTCCCGGTCAGGATCGGCTTGGTGAACTCCAGATACCAGTCGCAGAAGTTGCCCCAGGTGAAGTGGTAGAGCACGTTCGCCGCATCGTTGAAGCGGTAGGCGGCAAGCGCGGTGTCGACTTCGCGCCCGGTGCGCGCCAACTGCCCGACGATCCAGCGGTTGACCGCCAGCTTGCAGGTAATGGGGTCGAAATCGGGCTCGAGCGCGGCTTCGTTGCTCAGGCAATAGCGCGCCGCGTTCCACAGCTTGGTGACGAAGTTGCGGTAGCCCTCGACCCGGGATTCGGAAAGCTGGATGTCGCGGCCCGGCGCGGCCAGCGCGGTCAGGGTAAACCGCAGGGCATCGGCGCCGAATTTATCGATCAGATCCAGGGGATCGATGATATTGCCCTTGGACTTCGACATCTTCTGGCCTTGGGCGTCGCGCACCAGAGCGTGGATATAGACCGTGTGGAACGGTTCCTTATCCATGAAATGGAGGCCGGTCATCATCATCCGGGCGACCCAGAAGAAGATGATGTCGAAACCGGTGACCAACACGTCGGTCGGATAGAACCGCGCGAGCTCGGGGGTCTGGTCGGGCCAGCCAAGGGTCGAGAAAGGCCACAGTGCCGAGGAGAACCAGGTATCGAGCACGTCCTCGTCGCGGGTCAATTCGACCGCCTTGCCGTAGTGCGCCTCGGCCGCGGCTAGGGCGGCGTCTTCGGATTCCTCGACGAAGACTTCGCCGTCGGGCCCATACCAGGCCGGGATGCGGTGACCCCACCATAGCTGGCGCGAGACGCACCAGGGCTGGATGTTGCGCATCCACTCGTAATAGGTCTTGGTCCAGTTTTCGGGCACGAAGCGGGTGCGGCCCGCCTCGACCGCCGCGATCGCCGGTTTGGCGAGGGTTGCCGCGTCGACGTACCAATGGTCGGTCAGCCAGGGCTCGATCGGCACGCCGCCCCGGTCGCCATAGGGCACCGTGTGGGTGTGGTCGTCGATCTGCGCGACCAGGCCCAGCGCTTCCATGTCGGCGACCACGCGCCGGCGCGCCTCGAAGCGGTCGAGACCGCGGTAAGCTTCGGGCACGTTTTCGTTCATGTGCGCGGTGGCGTCGAGCACGTTGACCATCTCGAGATCGTGGCGGCGGCCGACCTCGAAATCGTTAAAATCGTGAGCTGGGGTAATCTTGACCGCACCCGAGCCCTGCTCCGGGTCGGCGTGCGCGTCGGCGACGATGGCGATGCGGCGGCCGACCAGGGGCAGAATCGCGTGCTTGCCGATCAGCTCCTTGTAGCGTGCGTCCTCGGCGTGCACGGCGACCGCGGTGTCGCCCAGCATGGTCTCGGGCCGGGTCGTCGCGACGGTGATGTATTGGCCCTCGGCACCCTCGATCGGATACTTGAAGTGCCAGAGGTGGCCTTGGACCTCGCGCTGCTGGACCTCCAGATCGGAAATCGCGGTCCGCAGCTTGGGATCCCAGTTGACCAGGCGCTTGTCCTTGTAGATCAGGCCCTGCTTGTGGAGCGTGACGAAGACCTTGAGCACCGCGCGCGACAGGCCGTCGTCCATGGTGAAGCGTTCGCGGCTCCAATCGCAAGAGGCGCCGAGGCGGCGCAGTTGGCGGGTGATGGTGCCGCCCGACTCTTCCTTCCAAGCCCAGATCTTCTCGACGAATGCCTCGCGCCCGATGTCGCGACGATCGATTCCCTCGGCTTCGAGTTGGCGCTCGACCACCATTTGGGTGGCGATGCCGGCATGGTCCATGCCGGGCTGCCACAGGGTGTCCTTGCCGCGCATGCGCTCGACCCGGACCAGCACGTCCTGCAGGGTGTTGTTGAGCGCGTGACCCATGTGCAGGCTGCCGGTCACGTTGGGCGGCGGAATTACGATACAGTAGGTTTCCGCGTCCGGGCGGCCGCCGCAGGCGAATTCGCCGGCGCCTTCCCACAAGGCGTAATGTTTGGCCTCGACCTCGCTCGGTCGATAGGTCTTATCCAGCATATTTTTCCAAAGGTCCTTAATATTGACCCATAAAGATTGCGCAGCCTTCGGAATCGAGGCGATTCGGACGCGCCCTTGAATTCAGCATTTTCGGGGCCCCGTCAAGTCCCGGGCGCGATCCGTTATGTGTCCGATGGGATGAGTCTGGTGGCGGGCCGCGGCGGCTCAGTTCTTTTTGAGCCGAACCATCTTCCGGATCTCGTCGCGTACGATCTGTTCGACCAGCGGCGCGAGATTGGTTTCCAGCCAGTTCTTGACCTCGGGCACCAGCGCCTCGCGCACGACCGCCTCGAGCGAGGTGCCCTCGCCCATAAACATCGGCAGGGTGTCCGGGCCGACCGCGGTCCGTGCCATCCCGGCCATGACGTCGTCGACCAGCTCCGGCTCCTTGTCAATCGCGGCGCGCTCGGCGGCGAGGTCGACCACGTTGCCGTCATCGTCGACCTTCTGAGTCAAATCCAGAATGTCTTCCTCTTCGGGTTCCGGCTCAGGTTCGAGCTCTAGCTCTGGCGCAGGCTCTGGCGCAGGCTCTGGCTCTAGCTCGGGTTCCGGTTCAGGCTCGGGTTTGGGCTCAGGTGCCCCGGCAACAAACTCGGTCTCGGCCACGGTTGGTTCTTCCGCCGCCTCCTGCGCGCCTTCCCGCTCCGGCTCCGGCTCGTCCTCGGAGATAATCCGCCGAATCGAGGCGAGAATCTCTTCCATGGTCGGTTCGGCCTGGCCTTTTGTGTCGCTCATGACTCAAGGGTCCCGCGGAATTCGACGACCGAAAGAAGCGCGCCACACGGCGCGGCCAAACGCGCGCAGAGTATCATAGACCGGATTCGCCGTTTTATAGCCAAGTCTCAGTTCTCGCCATCGATGCTCAGACCGAACCAGCGATCGCGCACG
>CAXMQD010000708.1:0-2412 GCA_964194965.1 uncultured Acidimicrobiia bacterium
GATGCCCGAGGTTCTGGAAACCCTCGATAGAACTCCGAGTGATCGCCACCGTGGTTGGTGACCGTCCGGCGTCCCCGACCTTGGGTGGTTGGGCATAACCTCTCTGAACGATGGCTTCAGAACTCGGACACAACCCGCCACGACAACGTTCAGATTCAGTGTCTATACGGTGTCTGAAAAAAATTTAAAGGCTTAGCTATTTCCAGCTAAGTCCTTGATTTAGTGGTAGGCGCAGAGGGATTCGAACCCCCGACCCGCTGATTAAGAGTTGGAGGAATGGTGCCGCCTGTAAGACTCGAACTTACGACCCCGGCATTACGAATGCCGTGCTCTACCAACTGAGCTAAGGCGGCTTATTGGCCAATCCAAACTAGTTATTCAGACCGTTATTCAAAAAACTAACTCTCGCACCAACCTATTGTAATTACACAAAATTCTAAGGCCGTCCACCAATAATTACGAATGCGATGCTCTACCAACTGAGCTAAGGCGGCGCCGCCGGATGACCCCGGGGCCTCTCGTCGCCCGCGCGGCGGAAAAGGCCGCCGGCATGAGGCGGGGCGGAACCTAGTCCAGCCGGGGGCGTCGCGTCAATGTCGCGGGCGGTTAAGTGATTCCGCTTCGCTTGCGTCGCTGCGCCGGCCCACGCCCGGCTCTATCTTGTTGATAGGCCTCTGCACCAGCCCACGCCCCCTCCCGGCCACCCACGGCATCGTACGCTAGGGGTGGCCGGGAGGGGGCGTGGGCTGGTGCGGCGACACATCGGACCTATCACGACGTCGCCCTTCGGGCCTCCTCGGGCTCGCTCACCTCTTCCGGCGGCAGGGGCACATCGGCGGCGGGTGCGGCCTCCGGCGCCGGCCCGGCTTCTCCGGCGGCAAGCGGCGCGGCGTCCTCGCCGTTGGTCAGCACCTCGACCGGCTCGGCCGGCAGGACGGCGGGCTCCCCAGATACCTGGGTGACCACCCCGGCCACCAGCTCGCTCCCTGCCGCCTCGAGCGGCACCCGGGGCGGGGTGTGCCAGGCGAGCCCGTCGTAGGCGTCGCAGGCGCCGCAGCGCGGCTGCCATTCGCGCGCGAGCGCCCCGCAGCTATCGCACACCCAGGCCGGGTCGGGCAGCGCCTCGCCGGCCCGCATCAGCCATTCGCGGGCCTTGTCGAGGTCGCCGTGCTCGGCCTCCTCCAGGCGCGCCATGAGGCGGCACACCCGGTCGGTCACGCCGGCCTCGCCCGCCTCGCCGAGATGGCGGCGCGCCTCGCCCCAAAGCTTGGCGTCGAGCGCCGCCTCGGCCAGCGCCAAGAGGCTCTCCGGATGCTTGGCGGCGGCGGCGACCAGCTTGCCCACCTGGTTCAGCCATTCGATGCCGGCCTTGCCGGGCCGCGCCGGGCCATAGGCCGCGATCAGCGCCGGATGGGGTGCCGCCGCCCAGGCCTTCTCGAGCATGCGCGCGGCCGCGCCCTGGCGCCCGCTGCCGACCAAGAGCTCGGCCAAAAGCACGCTCGCCGGCACCAGGTCCGGCGCCGCCTTGTGGGCCTGCTTGACCAGCTTCAGGGTCTGGGCGGGATCGCCGGCGCGCTGGCTCTTGTAAGCCCGCTCCAGCAGCACGACGGCGTGCTTGCGGGTCGCCTCGGTCGCCGGCAGGAGCTTGCCGTGGGCGGCGTCCCGGGCGGCCCGCTCGGCGCCCTCCAGGTCGCCCGCCTGCTCGCTCAAATCGAACAGGGTTTCCAGCACCCAGGGGGTGTTGGGCTTGAGCGTGTGGGCCGAGCGCGCGTACTCCAGGGCCGCCGGCTCGTCGCCGTCGCGCAGTGCCTGGGTGATCAGCCCGCGCAGGCCCAGGAAGCGGGTCTCGTCGCGCTCCAGCATGGCGGTGAAGTAGCGCTTGGCCGCCTGGTCGTCGCCGTCCAGCTGGGCGGCCTGGGCCGACAGCAGCATGGTGAGCGGTGGGGCGTCCAGCAGCTCGTTGGCCTTGCGGGCCCAGCGCTGGGCCTCGACCGCCTCGCCGGCGGCGACCGCCACCATGCCCTGGGTCAGCGCCTGGTAGCCGCGCTGGCGCTTGCCCGCCCGGACCCGCTGCGCCAGGTCGCGCGGCGCGTGCAGCAGGAAGCGCCAGAAGCGGTACACCAGCGCCGCCACGGCCGCGACCACGGCGACCGCGAGAATCAGGATCCCGACCGAGGTGTCCAGGCGGTATCCGAGCCACTCGATCGAGACCTCGCCCGGGCGCATGGCCAGCCAGAAGGCGAGCCCGATGAGGACCGCTGCCTTGAGGCAGAACAGGAGGACCCGGCCCATGGCTCAACCGCCGGCCGGTTCGAGCCGGGCGAACAGCCTGCGGCCGAGCCCGGTCAGCACCCGGCGCGCGGCGAGCCGCGCCGCCGCCTGGCCGCGCCAGGACCGGGCCGCCTCGGCCGC
>CAXMQD010000709.1:0-1720 GCA_964194965.1 uncultured Acidimicrobiia bacterium
GCCTTCAGCGTGAGGCCTGCCTCGTTAACCTTCTCGAGGATATCCGCCATGGAATCACCAACCGTCCCCGAAACCGTGCAGTTGATGGTCGAGGTGGCCGGCTTGTGTTCCTGAGCGCCGGCATTGGACACGATGCGTCCAGCCGGAATTGCGCCGCTTAGGAGCGCGCGCAAAAACTTCTCGAACCACAGCTCGCGTTCCTTTTCCGTGGATTCCACAGCCGCCAACGCCTCGGCGATGCGCCGATAGGTGGCTTCGATGTCTTGATCGAGCGGCTTGCCGTCCTTGGTCTTCAGGCGATACTTGGTATCCCAGATGTCCAGGGATGCTGCCTGGAACGGGATATCCGAAGGACTAACTGATACGAAGTCACTGGTCTTGCGATGGGCCAGCTTCATGAATGATTACCCCCGAAAGCGCGAATATCCGGGTCGACTGCAACCGTGTTATGGCCATATGTTGTGGCATGTTATGTAGAGGCAAATCGATCCCAAATCTTCGCGAAAATCCCATCTCGAGGATGGGGCCGTTGGCACATCTGGGGTCCGCCACGCTCATGAACGATCCGCCATGAACGTTGCGCGGCCGGTGCCGGGGTCGTGATGGCGCGCGACGCCGTGCGTGCGCGAAAACACTACCCCACCGAGCAGCCGTCCGCTCACCCAGTGCTCCTCCCCTTTTGATTCTGTCGCTCTGAAGCTGCCAGGATCGGTCCGGGCCAAGCCCAGAACCGGGCTCAAATAGACCCGGATTCAGCCCGCAATTTTGTCCAGAATCGGCCAAATGTGGGACTGGATCCGACAGTCAGGCTAATAGTGTAAACCACAACGGCTTGTAGTCAAGGACCCGATACAACTCAATATATTGTGGTTAACCGGTGAAAAACAGCATAACAAGTTGTGGATAACCGGTGGAAAGCAGTGTGCCGGTCTGGCGTTCGGCGCGGGATCGCCGATCACGGCCGAATAAGGCCGAAAAGCCGGCCGTGGACGGGCCGTTCCCGGTGTAATATCGCTTCCCTGGCGTTGGACGACACCCGGCAATCCCATATAGAGGTTCTCCATGAGCAATAGGTCCACCGAAAAAGCACGCCTTGCGGAGCTCGCCGGGTTTCTCCAGGCGCACCCCCGGGTGGATCACGTGGATGCTTGCCTGGTGGATGTCTGCGGCATCATCCGCGGCAAACGTTATCCCCGCGGGGATTTGGAAAAACTATTCCGCTCGGGTCTGCAGTTTCCCTATTCCACCTATCTGCTGGATGTTACCGGGCACTGCGCCGATCCCTGCGGTCGTGGCATCAGTGACGGCGATCCGGACGGCATCTGCCTGCCGATTCCCGGCACCCTGGTGCCGACGCCGTGGGTTGGTGCGTCAGCGGCCCAGGTGCTGGTGACCATGGCCGAGGGCAACGACCTTCCGGCCATGATGGAGCCGCGCAACGTGGCGGGGGCGGTTTGCCGGCGTTTCGCGGAGCTCGGGGTCAAGCCCGTCATCGCATTCGAACTGGAGTTCTTCCTGCTCGACGAGGTGGCGGATGCCAACGGTCGCCCTCAGTCGCCAATGTCGCCGCTCACGGGACTGCGCGACGAGAGCACACAGGTCTATGGTGTCGACGAGGTGCACGGATTCGCGGAGTTGTTCAGCGACGTGGAACGAGCCGCCGACGCGCAAGGTCTTCCCGCCTCGGTGACAACAGCGGAATTTGCCCCCGGCCAGTACG
>CAXMQD010000710.1:0-1742 GCA_964194965.1 uncultured Acidimicrobiia bacterium
ATCGCCCGCAACGGCGACGCCGACGTCCTGCTGGTCCACCACCGACCCTCGGAGGAAGCCTTCGTGGCCGAGGGCCATGGGGTCGCCCGCCACGATGTCATGTTCAATGACTTCGTCGTGGTCGGCCCGCGCGCCGATTCCGCGCGCTTACGCGGCCTGGACGATGCTGCGACCGCGCTCGCCCGCGTCGCGGCGGCGCGCGCGCCCTTTGCCTCGCGTGGCGACGACAGCGGCACCCACAAGAAGGAACTCGGCCTCTGGGCCGCCGCCGGCCTCGACCCGGGGGCGGCGAGCGGGACCTGGCACCGGGAGACCGGCTCGGGCATGGGCGCGACGCTCAACGCCGCCGCCGCCATGGGCGCCTACGCGCTGACCGATCGCGCGACCTGGCTCGCATTCCGGAACAAGGGCGATCTGGAGGTTCTGGTCGAAGGCGACCGGCGCCTGTTCAATCCCTACAGCGCGATCCTGGTGAACCCGGCGCGCCACCCCCACGTCCACGCCCGCGAAGGCCAGGCCTTCATCGACTGGTTGATCTCCGACAAAGGCCAGGACGCCATCGCCGCCTACCGCCTCGATGGCCGCCAACTGTTTTTTCCAAACCCGGAATGATGGTCGAGATTGTATATTCTAATGTCATGCTCGGGCTTGACCCGAGCACCCATTATGCGGTTCTCCGGGAAGCGCAGTGACCTATTTCCGCTCTAGGCTGGCCAGCCGCTCTACCATCGCGTCGGCAATGGCCACGAACTCTCGTGCGTCATCTGAGGTTATTCGAGTACCAGGCCCGTGACTATGAACTACCATATTTCGCAGATCCCGCATCCTTGTCAAGAACGAGTACGCCTCTTTGTCCAAGTATTCACTCTCCTGAAGGATAGAAATATTCTTACTAGCCGAACTCTCAGATGGCGGATCTGCCGATATCGCAAGACGGTAAACAGCCCCCATTAGCTCATGCTCAACGGCCGTCCATGCAAGCGCCACGGCAGGTATTGGAAATTCATCAACGAGCTGAGTAGCATCTCTCAGAATATGTGCAGGGTCCTTCGTTTTTTCATCGGCTGCTCTAACTCTGAATCTGGGCTTGAGATCGATCGCCTTCGCCCGTGACTCTAGCTGCGCCACCTCACGTGCAAAATCGATTTCTACGTCTCGATACTTGAACCGAGTAAGGCTCAATAGCAGCTTCTTAACCGGTGATTGAAGGATCAGCACGAGCGCTACGATAGCCACCGGCCAAGCCAACGAACGGATGACAGAGGCAGCGAATTCAAGAAAAGTCATCACCCAGTAGCTCCTGGATGCTCGGGTCAAGCCCGAGCATGACATTTTAGGGTATGGCCGGCCCCTACTGCGCCGGCGGCGGGGTCTCTTCCAGCGGCTTCCAGGCGTCGGCCATCTTGGTCGCCTGATCGATATCCTCCCGGTACATGCGGGGCCCCAGGAGGTCCAGGTTCGAGCGCGCGCCCGGATGGCCGGCGCGGTCGGCGAGCAGGAACCAAGCATAGGCCGCGACCGCCTCGCCGCGATCGTGCTCGCGGCTGGTGATCAGAATGCCGATTTCGAACTGCGCGCCGGGCACACCGCGCCGGGCGGCGGCGAGCGACCACTTGACCGCCTGCGCCTGGTCCTTGGGAACCCCGTTGCCGCGGCGGTACATGCGCCCGAGCAGGTGTTGGGCCGTGGCGTTGCCGCCCTCCGCCGCGCGTGTCAGCCAAATCGCCGCCGCGACCGGATCG
>CAXMQD010000711.1:0-2361 GCA_964194965.1 uncultured Acidimicrobiia bacterium
TCTATATCAACGGCGGCTGGTGTTCCGGCGGCTTCAAGGCGACTCCCGGTTCGGGATGGGTCTACGCCCACACCATCGCCAACGACGCGCCGCACGCCTTGAACGAAGCTTTCACCTTGGAGCGCTTCGCCCGGGGCCGACTCATTGACGAACGGGGCGCCGGCGCCAATCCGGCGCTACACTAGGAGAATTCGCCGTGCTGCTGATCAAGTGCCCTTGGTGCGGCGAGCGTGACATGGTGGAGTTCGCTCACGGCGGCGACGCCACCAAGGTTTATCCCACGGATCCGGACACCGCCGCGCCGGAGGAATGGCATGATTTCGTTTACTTGCGGGATAACCCGCGTGGCGTTCATGACGAATATTGGCACCATATCGCCGGCTGCCGGCAGTGGCTGAAGGTGCGACGCGACACCACGGACCACGACATCCTGGCCACCGCTCCCGCCGATGGAGATCTGGACTCATGACGGATCAGCCCTGGCGCCTGGAGAACGGCGGTCATATTGATCGATCGCGGACTCTCCGCTTCGCCTTCGATGGAAAAATCATGGCGGGCCATCCCGGCGACACCCTGGCGTCGGCCTTGCTGGCCAACGGCACGCGCTTGGTGGGTAGAAGCTTCAAATACCACCGGCCCAGGGGCATCTTTTCCGCCGGTGTCGAAGAGCCCAACGCCCTGGTGGAACTGCGCACCGGCGACCGCCAGGAACCGAACACCTTGGCCACCACAACGGAACTTTTCCATGGCCTGGAGGCCACCAGCCAGAACCGCTGGCCCAACCTGCGGTTCGATGTCAGCCAGATCAACGCCGCCCTGTCGCGTTTTCTGCCCGCCGGGTTCTATTACAAGACCTTCATGTGGCCCGCCAATTTGTGGATGACCTATGAACATGTCATCCGCAAAGCCGCCGGCATGGGTATCGCGTCACGCGAGCCGGACCCGGACCGCTATGAAAGCCGTAGCGCGCACTGCGGCGTGTTGGTGGTCGGAGGCGGCCCCGCCGGATTGGCCGCCGCGATGGCCGCGGCGGAAACCGGCGAGCGGGTGATTGTGGTGGAGCAGGCGCCCCATTTGGGTGGTTGGCTGCGCCGGGAAAAGAGAACCATCGACGGCGCGCCGGCCATGGATTGGGTGGACGCAGCCGCAGCTCGGCTGAACGCCATGGCGGATGTCCGGGTTCTCACCCGCACGTCTGCTTTCGGCTATTACGACCACAACATGATCACCGCAGTCGAGCGGGTGCAGGACCACGTTCCGATACCCGACCCTTTCCTTCCCCGCCAACGCCTCTGGACCATCCGCGCCAAGCGTGTTGTGCTCGCCACCGGCGCCGTGGAACAGCCCATCGCCTTCCCCGGCAACGATCGGCCTGGCGTCATGATGGCCGGCGCCGTCAGGACTTACATCAACGAATATGGCGTTTTGCCCGGGCGCCTGGCGGTCCTTCAGACCAATAACGACAACGCTTATCGCTCGGTGATCGACTTGCTGGACGCCGGGGCGCGGGTGGCGGCGGTTCTAGACGTCCGCGATCATGTGGATGGCCATTTACCCAATCGGGTGCGCGATCGCGGCGTGCCCATCTTAGAGGGATATGGCGTCGTTGGAACCAAAGGATACTTCGGCGTTCGCCAGGTCCATGCCCGGCCCCTCGCCGGCGGCCCCATTGGGCGCTACGATTGCGATCTCTTGTGCGTGTCCGGCGGCTGGGCACCACAGGTGCATCTGCACAGCCAATCGGGCGGCGAGATAGTCTTCGATGCGGAGAACGGATGTTTCCTGCCCGGCGAGGCGCGCCAGAACTGCGTTTCGATCGGTTCCGCCGCCGGCCGGTTCGCCTTGGGAGATTGCCTCGAGGATGCCGCTGGCGATGATGTTCCCGAGCAGACCGTAAAGCCCACGTGGTCTCTGCCCAACGCGCCGGGCCGGCATATCAAACGCTTCGTCGATATCCAGGATGACGTAACGGCGGAGGACGTGGCTTTGGCCCACCGCGAAGGTTATGTCTCGGTCGAGCACCTGAAGCGCTACACGACCCTCGGCATGGGCACCGACCAGGGCAAGACGTCGAATGTCGGCGGCCTGGCCATCATGGCGGAATTGAAGGGCCAGGATATCCCGGCGGTGGGCACGACCAAATTCCGCCCGCCCTATACGGCCGTTAGCATGGGCGTCATGGCGGGACGCGCCGTCGGGCATCATTTCCAGCCGCTGCGCCGCTCGCCGATGGACGATTGGCACCGCGACAATGGTTGCAAGTGGATAGACGCCGGTCTTTGGCGCCGGCCGCATTTTTATCCCCGTCCCGGCGAGGACGTGAACGCCGCGGCGCTCCGCGAAGCGCGCGGCGTGCGCTCG
>CAXMQD010000712.1:0-4999 GCA_964194965.1 uncultured Acidimicrobiia bacterium
GCGGCTCCGGCACTGGCAGGTGCTCGGGCGCCGGCTGGAAGCCGAGAACGCGGCGCTGCGCAGCCTCACCGACATGGTTCCCGACCCGCGCCTGCGCTTCATCACGGCGCGGGTGGTTGGCGATCAGGGCGGCGCCTTCGCGCGTTCGATCCTGGTCAACGCCGGCAGCCGCGACGGTGTCGCCAAGGGCCAGGCCGCGATCACCAGCCAGGGCTTGGCGGGCCGGGTCGCCGAAGTCGGCGTGCGTGCTTCGCGGGTGCTCCTGGTCACGGATATCAACAGCCGCATCCCGGTCCTGATTGGCGTGGCGCGCGATCGCGCCGTCCTGGCCGGCGACAACACCGGCCGGCCCCGGCTGCTCTATCTGGCGGCCGACATCGAAATCCACCCCGGCGATCACGTGGTGACCTCGGGCCATGGCGGCGTGTTCCCGCCCGGCCTGCCGATCGGGGTCGTGACCCAGGCGAGCGAGACCGCCTTGCGGGTGCAGCCCTTCGTCGACTGGGCGCACATGGAATTCCTGCGGTTGGCCGACTACAAGCTGCCAAGTCTGCCGCTGTCGCCGGGCGATGGCGGAGGAACCCCTGGAGACCGGCGGTGAACCAGGTGGTCTGGACGCGCCTCGATGGCGCCGCGCGCAGCCTTGCCCCCGTCACCTTTACGGTGTTGCTGATCGTGATTGGCATGGTGCCGCTCGGGATTCCGAATTTCGCGCCGATCATGCCCGCGCTTGGCGTCATCGCGGTGTTCTTCTGGGTCGTCTACCGGCCCGATCTCATGCCGGCCTGGGCGGTGTTTCTGGTCGGCCTGGTTCAAGACCTGCTCGGCGGTGGTGCGCTTGGGGTCGGCGTGTTCGTGCTGCTGGTTGTCTACGCGGCGATGGTGGGACAGCGCCGCTACCTCGCCCAGGCCAACTTCTTCCTGGTTTGGCTGGCGTTCGTGCCGGTTTCCGCGGGCGCCTTCGCGCTGACTTGGCTATTCAACAGTCTGATTGTGGACGTTCTGCTCGCGCCGGGACCGGCAACCTTCCAGTATCTGAGTACGGTGGCGTTCTACCCGTGTATCGCCTGGTTGTTCCTACAGGTGCACCGCGCGTTGATCAGATAGCCGGGGCGGGGAACATTGGTATAACATGCCGATAAATCACGAGGATAACGAACGCTACCGCGCCTTCACCCGCCGGGCGCTTGTCGTCGGCGGCGCGCAGGCGGCGCTGTTCGCGGTGCTGGCCGGGCGCATGTATTACCTCCAAGTGATCGAGGCCGAGCGCTACGCCACCCTTGCCGAGGACAACCGGATCAACCTGCGGCTGCTGCCGCCGCCGCGCGGGCGCATCGTCGACCGCTTCGGCGTGCCGGTGGCGGTGAACCAGCAGAACTACCGCGTGGTGCTGGTGCGCGAACAGGCGCGCGACGTCAAGCAGACACTCGATTTGCTGTCCGAGGTGATCCGTCTGCCCGAGGAGGAGTTCGCGCGCATCCTGCGCGAGGCCAAGCACAAGCGCGCCTTCGTTCCGGTCTCGGTCCGCGACTACCTGAGCTGGGAGGAGGTCAGCCGGATCGAGGTCAATGCACCGGACCTGCCCGGCGTCAACATCGAGGTCGGCCAGACCCGAAACTATCCCTTCGCCGAGTCCATGACCCATGTGCTCGGTTACGTGTCCTCCGTGAACGAGAGCGAGCAGACCGGCGATCCGTTGCTCGAGCTGCCCGGGTTTCGGATCGGCAAGCAGGGCGCGGAGAAGCAGTACGATCTGCAGCTTCGCGGCACCGCCGGGTCCAGTCATCTGGAAGTCAACGCGCTCGGCCGGGTGATTCGCGAGATCCGGCGCGAGGAGGGCAAGCCGGGGCGCGACCTGGTGCTGACCCTCGATTCCGCGCTTCAGATCTTCACCCACGAGCGTCTGAAGGGCGAGCGCAGTGCCTCGGCTGTGGTGCTCGACGTCCGCAACGGCGACGTCCTGGCACTGGCCTCCTCGCCGGGCTACGACCCCAACATCTTCAACACCGGGCTGACCCAAAAAACCTGGAATTCGTTGGTCCACAACCCGCTGTCGCCGCTCACCAACAAGGCGATCTCCGGCCAGTACGCACCGGGATCCACTTTCAAGATGATGGTTGCCCTGGCCGGGCTCGAGGCCGGTATTAGCCCCGAGGCCAGCAACTATTGTCCGGGCTTCATGAGGCTCGGCAGGGGACGGTTCCATTGCTGGAAGCGGCAGGGCCATGGCCGAGTGAACATGTACGGGGGCATCAAGCACTCCTGCGACGTTTTCTTCTACGACCTATCCCGCAAGATCGGCATCGACCGCATCGCCGAGATGGCCAACCGTTTCGGCCTGGGCGCGCCGGTCGAGATCGACCTGCCCGGCGAGCGCGGCGGCACCATCCCGACCCGGGCCTGGAAGCGTGCCACTATCGGCGAGGCCTGGCAGGGCGGCGAGACCTTGGTCAGCGCCATCGGCCAAGGCTTCGTCCTGGCGACGCCGTTGCAACTGGCGGTCATGGCCGCCCGCATCGCCAACGGCGGCTACGCTGTCAAACCACGCCTGACCCGTCCGCTCACGCCGGGCGTCGAACCGGCCGAGGCGGCGCCGGAACCGGCGCTCGGAGCCGAGGGGTCGGTGGCCGCCGAGGCTTCCAAGTTACCCTCGCTCAACATCTCCAAAGCGCACATGCGGGTCATCCACAAGGCCATGGATATGGTCACCAACGACAAACGTGGCACCGCATACCGCGCGCGCATCAAGGAGGACGGTTGGGAGATGGCCGGCAAGACCGGAACCTCTCAGGTCCGCCGCATCACCATGGCCGAGCGCGCGGCAGGCATCACCAAGAACGAGGATCTGCCGTGGCGTCGGCGCGACCATGCCCTGTTCGTCTGCTTCGCCCCGGTCGATAACCCGCGCTACGCCTGTGCCGTCGTGGTGGAGCACGGTGGCGGCGGCTCCAAGGTCGCGGCCCCGATCGCCCGTGACATCCTGACCGAAACCCAGCGCCGAGATCCCTCGGCCACGGACCCGGTGCGCCTGGTGGCCACTGCTCCGGCCGAAGAGGCCTGAGCGTCCATGGCCTTTCGTCCTCCCTACGACGCCGCCGCGCAGTCGACCTTCTCGGCCCGCGAGCCGGACATGACCCTTGGCCAGAAACTGTGGCAAATGAGTTGGGGCCTGGTGTTGCTGACGACCTTGATCTCGGTGATCGGCTTCGCCATGCTCTACTCGGCCGCCAACGGCAACGTCGATCCCTGGGCATCGCGCCAGATGCTGCGCTTCAGCGTCGGGCTGGCGCTCATGCTGGCGATCGCGCTGATCGACGTCCGCTTCTTGTTCCGCTGGGCCTATCTGGCCTATTTCGGCACCCTGGGTCTTCTGATAGCGGTCGAGCTAATGGGCACCACGGGCATGGGAGCGCAGCGCTGGATCGATCTCCGGTTCATCCAGCTTCAGCCTTCCGAACTCATGAAAGTGGCGATCGTGATGGCGCTGGCTCGCTATTTCCACGGCCTCTCGCCCGAGGAGATCGCGCGCCCCTCCTATTTGCTGGTGCCGATCTTGCTGACCCTGGCGCCGGCGGCGCTGGTGCTCAAACAGCCGGACCTCGGCACGGCGGCAATGCTGCTCATGGTTGGCACCGCGGTGTTCTTCTGCGCCGGCGTGCGGCTGTGGAAGTTCGCGGTCGTGGGGGTGCTGGGCCTGAGCGCGATACCGATCGGCTGGCAGTTTCTCCACGCCTACCAGCAGCAGCGCGTGATGACCCTGTTCAATCCCGAAAACGATCCCCTGGGCGCCGGTTATCATATTCTGCAGTCCAAGATCGCGCTGGGCTCGGGCGGGCTGTTCGGCCGTGGCTTCCTCCAAGGCAGCCAGAGCCACCTCAACTTCCTGCCCGAGAAGCAGACCGATTTCGTGTTCACCATGCTGGCCGAGGAATTCGGCATGGTCGGCGGGCTGGTCTTGCTCGGCCTCTATGCCGTCCTAATGATCTACGGCCTGGCGATCGCGATTCGCTCGCGCAATCAGTTCGGGCGCCTGTTGGCGATCGGCATCGCCTGCAACATCTTTCTCTACATATTCATCAACATCGCCATGGTCATGGGTCTGATACCGGTGGTCGGCGTGCCCTTGCCGCTGATTTCCTATGGCGGCACCGCCATGCTGACCATCATGGCGGCGCTCGGCCTGATCATGTCGATCTACATCCACCGCGACGTGCGCATCTCGCGCCGGGGCCTGGCCGAGGGCCCCTAGGGCCCTGATTGCGGCGCCTCGATACCGCGCCTCGGAAGCGCCGGCGGAAACTCCCGGCCAGCCCCTCGACAAAGCCCGATTCGGTTGCTATCTAACGGCCACGGTGGGCGCATAGCTCAGTTGGCAGAGCAGCTGACTCTTAATCAGCGGGTCGTAGGTTCGAGTCCTACTGCGCCCACCACTAAATCAAATACTTAAGGGAAAGATCGCATTGAGCAGGCAGGTCGTGTACACATCATGTCCACATTAGGCCCGTGGCGGGGCTGTGGGCGCCCGTGGTGTGTATCTTGCCGCTGGATGACCTTGGGTAGCCTCGATGGGGAGGTGGCGCTGTAGGGCGCTCGTATCAGTCTGACGTGACCGTCGGGGGCCCGCCGCGGCGCTACCGGCGAAGCTGGCAGATCCCGGCGCGCGCAGCTTATACGCTTAGCAGAACCCAAGCGGCAGAAAAGCGAAGCGGCAATCCAGCGCACCGCTTATCACGATCAAGATGATCGCGGCGACAAGCGCCATAATTTTGAGCAACCCCGTGTCCGTGGCCGGGCGGTAAGGGTTGAGGGCGCGCCTGCGCCGCCGTTTTCGCATGTCGTCCGTCCTCGCTGTTTGCCAGCAGGCCCCTGCACCACACGCGTCCGGAAATCATTAGCCCAGGTCGCGGATTCCGGCAAAGGAAACATTGGTTCCGTGTTCGGCACCATCCGGCGCGGCACCGGATACAGGAAACGGTGTACTGCCGCGTTCCAAACTGCC
>CAXMQD010000713.1:0-2531 GCA_964194965.1 uncultured Acidimicrobiia bacterium
CAATGTATCGTCGGCCGCGTTGTCGATGGTGCTGACGTCGTCGGGCACGGTCACGGTCTGCGAAACGACGCCGCTTCTGACCATGGAGGAAGCCATCACCGCCATGGGCCAGGCCGGCGACGCGGTGGGAATCTATCAGCCGCCAGGGCGGACGGCGAAGCCAGACCCCTAGAGATCGATCTCCACGCGGATCGGCTGGTGGTCGGAACCTTGGGCGGCGTGGTCGACCGACATATTGCGCAGGCGGTCCTTCAGGTCCGGAGTCACGAATCCGAAGTCGATGCGCCGGTCGCCGTCTTTCAGTGCGCAAGTCCAGCCCGAGGCATCGTCGTGGCCGAGCGCGCGCCAGGCGTCGATCAGGCCGTCTTCGCCGGCCAGCAGCACCGCGTGTTCCTCGGAATCCGGCCTGAAGTTGAAATCGCCGAACAGAATCGTGCGCGCAGGATTGGGCGGCTGCGGGCCGTCGAGCTCCCAAACCGGGTTGTATTCGCGCCCGCTCCAGGCGCCGCCCTCCGCCGGCGCGGTGGCCAGAATCTCGCGCAAGCGCGCGATCTGGAGCAACCGCTCCTCGGCGCTGGAATGGTTGAGGTGGATCGAACAGACCCGCAGCGGGCCCGAGGGTGTCTCGATCACCGCCTCCAGCGCGGCGCGCTGCAGGCTCAGCTCGACCGGCAGATTCATCTTGGGCAACAGGTGATTGCGCGACGACAGGATCGGCGTGCGCGTGAGCAGCATGTTGCCGAACTGGCGTCGCCGGTTGATCACCCGGCCGCTGGCATCGCGCTGGCTGCCGTCCAGGTCCACGGCCGGACCGTAGACCCAGTGGTGCTCCGGGAACAGCGCCCCGAATTCGGCCGCCTGATCGGTCATCTGGGAGCGCGTCCAGTAACGGTCGACCTCTTGCAGCGCGACAACGTCGGCCTCGCCGATCTCGCCGGCGATGCGTGGCAGGTCGACCCGCTCGTCCTTCCCCGTGCCCCATTGGATGTTGTAGCTGACGAAGATCATCGCGCCCCCCTGGTCCCTGTAGCCGCAGGTTACAGCGCCAACCACGCTGCCGCCAGCAACCCGCCGATTAGACCACCCGCCGCCAGATAGAGCCGCAAGCTCGCGCGCAGGTCGGCGCCATTCAGCTCCGCGCGGCCGCCGCCCATCCAGGCGTCGTCGACCGGACCGTCGGGATAGTCGCGCGGGCCCGCGAGTGCGAACCCGAGCGCCCCGGCCAGCGCCGCCTCCTGCCAGCCGGCGTTGGGCGAGCGGTGTTGGCTCGCGTCGCGCCAGGCGGCCCGCCAGGCGCCCGGCGCGCTGGCCTCGGGCAGAAGGCCGGCCGCCGCCACCAACAGCAGGCCGGCGAGCCGTGCCGGAATCCAGTTGACCGCGTCGTCGAGCCGCGCCGCGGCCTTGCCGAACCGTTCGAATCGCGGATTGCGATGGCCGATCATGGAATCGAGCGTGTTGGCCGCCTTGTAGGCGCAGAGCCCCGGCAGGCCGAACAGCGCGAACCAGAACATCGGCGCCACCACCCCGTCGGAGAAATTCTCGGCGAGGGACTCGGCGGCGGCGCGCGCGACCCCGGGGGCGTCGAGGCGCGCCGGGTCGCGGCCGACGATGTGGGCGACCGCCGCGCGCGCTCTCTCGAGGTCTCGGTCCAGCGCCGCGGCCACGGCGCGGACCCGGTCGTGGAGCCCGCGGAAAGCGATCAGCGTGCTCGCCAGCGCCGCCTCCAGGACCCAACCGCCCGTGAATCCGTTGCAAATTCGCTCGACGACCCAGCCCAGGCCACCCGCCAAGGCCACCGTCGTGAGCGCGAACGCGAGGCCGCGCAGGAACGGCGCGTCGTCGCGGTTCCATCGCGGTTCCGCCATTTCGATGGCGCGCCCCAACAGCGCCACCGGATGGGGCAGGCGCCGGTACAGCCAGGATGGATCTCCCCAGGCCGCGTCCAGCAGGAAAGCGAGCAACAGAATCGCGAAGACGGCATCATCCGGGAGCGTGGTGGCAAGCATTCCGGGAGCATGGGTATGCGCCGCGCGCAGGTCAACGGCCGGGTCCGCGTTCTTGGCGGTCCGGCCCATCTCTGCCATAGTCCGCGGGAGAATTTGGCTGTGTGAAAAATGCCGGCCGCTACGGGGAGACGAGACATGAGCGACAAGATTGGGGTCATGGTCTGCGGCCACGGCAGCCGCGACATCGAAGCGATCCGGGAGTTCGAGGCGGTGGCGCGCGGCATTCGCGAGCGCCTGCCCCAATACGAGGTCGAGAGCGGCTTTTTGGAGTTTGCCCAACCGATCATCCGCGACGGCTTGGACAAGCTGCACCAACGCAAGGTGCGCGAGATTTTGGCGGTGCCGGGCATGCTGTTTGCCGCCGGCCACGCCAAGAACGATATCCCCTCGGTGCTCGCCACCTACGAGGCCGCGCACCCCTCGATCCCGATTCACTACGGCCGCGAACTGGGTATCGACGGCAAGCTGCTGGCCGCCGCCGGCGCGCGGCTGCGCGAAGCCATGGCGGCGGCGGGCGAGGACGTG
>CAXMQD010000714.1:0-2245 GCA_964194965.1 uncultured Acidimicrobiia bacterium
ACAACCCGGTCTGGGAGGTCGACGGCCCGCAGCCGCCCATGCCCGCGCGCGCGATCCTGCTCGGCGACTTCAACCTCAGGCCGGATACCGAGGAACACGCGGCGCTGCTCGCCGGGCCGAATGGCCTCGTGGATTCCTGGCGCGCCCTCGGCCACGACGACGCCTCGGGCTGGACTTGCGCGCTAAAAAACGGCGACTGGCGCATCGACTTCGCCTTCGCGACCCCGAACCTGAAGAATCGCTTGCGTCACATGTCGGTGGACCAGACCGCCCAAGGCTCCGACCACCAACCGATTCGAATCGAGATCGATCTCTAGGGCTTAGGGATCCGGTTTTTCGACCCGCCCCGGCGGCTGATAGATTCCCATGGCGTCGCCGGCCCGGCTCATGGCGGTGATGGCCTCCTCCATGGTCAGAAGCGGCGTCGTTTCGACTTCCGTGACCGTGCCCGACGACGTCAGCACCATCGACAAAGCGGCCGACGATACATTGTCCGGAAGCTCATAGATCAGAACGATGTCGTATTCGCCGAAACAGAAAAAATAATAATGCAACCGCCCGCCGATGCCCTGCAGGAGCCTGGTCGTGGTGATCAGCCGGTCTTCGGGCCGCTCCACAAGCGCCTTCATGAAGTCTTGGGCCACCTTGGCCCGCACCAGATAAAACGCCACGGCAGACCCTCCCCATTGTCGTTGCCGCTCTGGCCACCATCGACCGATCCAGGCGCGAAGACAAGAGCGCGGCGGCGCGGGTCCCTATTCGCCGCGGTATCGTCGCCCGCTTGACGAGCGGCGCGACCTCGGGGTACTTGCCAGGGGTGTTGTCGGGTAGCGCCGGGTTGTGAGGCATGGGGTCAGCACCATGAACCAAGTCATCGGCATTGCCGCGTTGCTCGCCGTGCTCGCCGCGCCGGCCGGAGCGACCCACTTGCCGCAGACGGAGCCGGATCCGTCGTTGTCGCCTCGGGACGTGGTGAGCATTCAGGTCGAGGCGTTGGAAAACAACGATATTCCCTATGAAAACAGGGGAATAGAGGTGACATTTAATTTCGCCTCTCCGGCGAACAAACGCATGACCGGCCCGCTCGAACACTTCGTGGCGATGGTGCGCAACCCGACCTACGGCCCGATGATCGATCATCGCAGCGCCGCCTACGAAGGCCTTGTAGTGGAAGGTAATTCCGCCCGCATAGACGTCATCCTAACATCCAAGGAAGGCATCTACCTGGGCTATCGCTTCTTCCTGTCGCGCCAGCAAGGCAACGAATACAAAGGAAGCTGGATGACCGACGCCGTCGTCCCGTTCGACATCGTGACGCTTTAATCAGCGGCGGCCCCGGGTGCGCGTGACGTCGATCACGCGACCCGTATCGCCTTTCGGGTCGATCGCGTAACCCTTGCGTATCGCGACGTTGCGCAGCATGACTTCCAGGCAGATTTTGTCGTCGAAGTCGCCGTGGTCCGGTGCGGCATATTTCGATTTGAGATGGGACAGCATCTCCTGTTCGTTCGGAGTCAGGTCCGCCGCAAGGGCCTCGGCCTCGGCGAGCAGCTTCACGACCTCGGCATGATTGGCGAGATTGACCATGGTGCCGTCTCCCTTTGCCGGCCAGCCTAGAGCATTATCCGACCTTACGGGGTCATTTGACCGGGATTCTTTTGTCCCGTGGTTAGGAGCGCTTCGAAATGCGATGCGGGGCATCGGATGAGAAGTGCGACGCGGCCACGGGACAAAAGAACCCGGCCTTCGGTGGACCAGAGCGGCTCATCAAATGACCCCGTAAGGTCGGATAATGCTCTAGCACGAACGCGCTCCCGTCACCCCCTCCGCCGCGCCGCTTCGAGCAACGCGTCGAGGTCGAGGTGGGCTTCCAGGTGTTCGGCGAGGCGGTCGAGCGTGCGCTCGATTCCGGTCTCGTAGGCGACGCCGCTGGTCTCGCGGTCGCGGAGCCGGCTTAGAAAGGCGCTGCGGAACCCATCCGCGGCGAACAGACCGTGCAGGTAGCAACCCATGACCCGGCCGTCCGCGGAAATCGCGCCCTCGGGCCGGCCGGAAAGCTCCAGCATGGGGCGCGTGAGGTCCGGCCCCCGCGTCGTGCCGATATGCATTTCGTAGCCGCGTACCGCCGCCCCGCTGGCGAGCTCCACGCCCTCCACTTCGCTCAGTGTCTTGGCGCCGGAAAGCTCGGTCTCGATATCGAGCAGACCCAGGCCCTCGGCCGCGCCGGGCGCGCCCTCGATGCCGC
>CAXMQD010000715.1:0-6482 GCA_964194965.1 uncultured Acidimicrobiia bacterium
CTCGGTGGCGCGGGCGCCGTAACGGAGCTCGATGCCGTCCCTGGCGCCGGCGCTGGTCAGCATCTCGACCAGCCCCGGACCGCCGCCCCAGGCCTCCAGCGCCAACCCGCCCCAGAACTTAAAGCGGCCGTCGATCTCGAAGGCCTGGCGCCGGAACATCGGATGGAAGCGCACGCCCTTGTCGCGCATCCAGCCCATGGTCGCCTTGCTGCGTCGGATCAGGAGTTCGGCCAGGTCGGGATCGCAGCGGTACTCGGTGACCCGGCCCATGTCGTCGAAGAACTGCTCCTCGGTGTAGCTGCCGAAGTCGCTGCGCGCGATCTCGGCCTCGCTCAGATCGGGCATCAGCGCGCGCAGGTCGTCGACGCCGTCGTAGGCGAAGCGCATGGCCCCGGCGGTGAAGCGCGAGTTGCCGCCGGCCTCGTCCTCGGGCGCGCGCTCGAGCATGAGCACCGAGGCGCCTTGCTCCTTGGCGGCGAGGGCGGCGCAGAAGGCGGCGTTGCCGGCGCCGATGACGAGGACATCCACGGACATCTTTGGTTCTCCGGGCGTTTGCTGACAGCCGTATCCAGGAAGACAGTCCATACGACTCGGCCGGTCCGGTAAAGGGCGGATGCGGGATTTCGCAGGCTTGCCCATGATATTTCGCTGGAATCGGAGGTCGGTTCCTGCCAATGAGGCGGACCGTAACGGACGATGCATGATCCGAGGGAGGTTCGCATGAAGGCGGCGGTGATGGAGGCCTACCGGGAGCCCCTGGTGGTGCGCGAGGTGCCCGACCCCAGGCCGGGGCCGGACGGCGCCGTGGTGCGGGTCGCGGCCAACGGTATTTGCCGCAGCGACTGGCACGGCTGGGCCGGCGACTGGCCCGGGTTTTTCGAGCTGCCCCACGTGCTCGGCCACGAGATGTGCGGGGTGATCGAAGAGGTCGGCCCCGAGGTCCGGAACGTCAAAACCGGCATGCGGGTGATCGTGCCGTTCAGCAGCGGCGACGGCACTTGCCCCTGGTGCATGACCGGAATGGCGCACCTCTGCGACGACCCGATCACGGTCGGTTTCACCACCTGGGGCGGCTTCGCGGAGTTGGTCGCCATCGATCACGCCGACTTCAACCTGGTCGCGTTGCCCGAGGCGGTGGATTTCGTCGCCGGCGCGGGCATGGGCTGCCGCTACATGACCGCCTTCCACGGCATCGCCGACCGCGCCCGGGTTCAGGCCGGGGAATGGGTCGCGATCCATGGCTGCGGCGGGGTCGGGCTCTCGGCGGTGCAGGTCGCCAGCGCCCTCGGCGCCAACGTCATCGGCGTCGACATCGGCGCGGATAAGCTCGCCTTCGCCAAGGAGCTGGGCGCGGTCGCGGTGGTCGATGCCAGCGAATCCAACAATCCGGCACGCGCGGTTCGCGAGATCACCGGCGGCGGCGCCCACGTTTCGGTCGATGCGCTCGGCATCGAGGCGACCTGCCGCAACGCCATCAAGTCCCTGCGCCAGCGCGGCCGCCACGTCCAGATCGGCATCACCACCGGTGCCGCCAAGGGCGACCTCTCGGTGCCGATCGATGCGATCGTGAACAAGGAGATCCAAATCCTCGGCAGCCGCGGCATGCCGGTGACCGAATTCGGCGCCATGTTGCGCATGGTCGCCGCCGGCCGCCTCGACCCCGGCAAGCTGGTCACCCGCAAGGTCGCGCTGGAAGAAACCAGCGCCGTGATTGCCGCCATGGACGGTTACGACACGCTGGGCTTTACGGTGATCGACCGGTTTTGAGGGGGCGGGCCTCCAGGTCCCGCGTTCCAGAAAATGAGAGTGGGGCCTGCCGTGGGGCAGGGAGGTCGGCTCAAGCGCCGATTCCGACCTCCCAACCAATCGTTTGACCACATCCGCCGGCGATCGCGACCGGCGATTGCCCGGGCTTGACCGCCACGGGGATTTCTGTTTCGTGGTCCGGTAATTTCCCGCCAGGAGGAAAATTGGGATGGAACGCCGCCTCGCAGCGATCCTTGCTGCGGACGTTGTCGGTTACTCGCGACTGATCCGGTCCGACGAGGAAGGCACGCTCGCGGCCCTGAAGGCGGTCCGAACCGATGTCATGAATCCCCTGATCGCCAAACATGGCGGGCGCGTCGTCAAGCTCATGGGCGATGGCATGTTGGTGGAGTTTGCCAGCGTCGTCGATGCGGTCCGCGCCGCTGTGGGATCGCAGCAGGCGGTCGCCGAACGCAACGGTAGCCTGCCCGAGGATAAACGGATCGAGTTCCGCGTCGGCATCAACATGGGCGACGTTGTCATCGAGGGCGACGATATCTTCGGCGACGGCGTCAACGTCGCGGCGCGGCTCGAAGGCCTCGCAAGACCCGGCGGCATCTGTGTCTCCGGCAACGTCTACGAGGAGGTGCGCGATCGCACCGACCTGTCGTTCGAGGACCTGGGCGAACGAGAGGTCAAGAACATAAACCGGCCGGTGCGCGTGTGGCAGTGGGTCACGGATGGCGCGGCGGTGCCGACCGGCGCGACAACGGCCGACGCGAAAACGGCCGGCAACGTCAAGGCGAGCGACGCGATGCCGCTTCCCGACAAGGCGTCGATCGCGGTTCTGCCGCTCGAAAGCATGTCGGACAGCCGGGACTACGAGTACCTCGCCGACGGTATGACCGAGGACATAATCACGCTGCTCGCGCGCATCCCGAGTTTCTTCGTGATCGCACGCAATTCCTCGTTTTCGTACAAAGGTAAGCAACGCGACATTCGCCAGGTCGGCCGCGAACTCGGCGTCCGGTACGTCGTCGAAGGCAGCCTGCGCCCGGTTGGGGATCGTCTGCGCGTGACGATCCAGCTGATCGAAGCCGAGACCGGCAATCACATTTGGGCCGAGCGCTTCGATCGTACGGCCGCCGATCTCTTCGAGGTTCAAGACGAAATCACCAACGCGATCGTCGCGCGGCTCGAGCCGGAGCTGACGCGCGCCGAGTTCGAGCTGATTCGGCGCCGTCCGCCCGCCGACATGGACGCCTGGGATTACTATCGCCAGGCCAGGGGCATTCTTTCGATGAAAGGGTGGCACGAGAGCACGTTCACCGAGGGCGCCGAGCTCTATCGCAAGGCCATCGCCCTGGACCCAGAATTTGCGCCGGCCCGCGCCGGCCTGTCGCTGCTCTTGGCGATCGGTCACTTGATCGGTTACGTGGCTGAGCCCGACGAAGCCCTGAGCGAGGCGGACCAGGCGCTCGCGCTCGATAGCGACAGTTCCGAAGTCCTTGGTTTCGCGGGTTGCGCGCTTTCCGACATCGGCCACGCGACCCGGGGGATCGAACTCCTCGAAAAGGCCATCGAGCGAAATCCGAGCAACGCCCAGGCTTGGGTGGCGCTAGGCGCCGCGCAGCTCTCCAATCGCCAGCCCGAGCGCGCGATCGAAAGCCTCGAACACGGGCTTAGAATTTCTCCGCGCGATAATCTATTGGCTGTATGGGGCAGTATCTATGCGGTCGCCCTCGGCTTCGTCGGGCGCCTCGACGACGCCATCGAGCAGGCCCGGGTCGCCAGCCGCCGCGACGACAAGCTGCACAATCCGCGAGTCGTTCTGGCCGCCTTGCTGGTCACGGAGAATCGCCTCGACGAGGCAGCCTCGGCGCTCGCCGAGGCGCGGCGCATCCGGCCGCAGCTCTCGCCGCGAGAAGTCCGCGGCATCGTCGGTGGCCGATTCGCCAAGGCCTTGCGGGAGATTTGGGAAGTTTAGGCGTTAATCCGTTTAAGCGGCACTGCCAACTGGCTCGAAGAGCCCAGCGCCATCATCGCCGCCATGGACGACTACGACACGCTGGGGTTTACGGTGATCGATCGGTTTTGAAGGGTCGGGCGGGTGGTGCTCCAGAGCGAGACTTGTGCTCGCCGCGCGATCGCAATTGTCGGCTTTACCGCCGATAGCGGACATTAATTCCGTAGCATTGGAAACTTTTCTTTCTAACCGTAAGCCGGACCACCGAGAGAATTCCTTCCGTATAGATTCGCCCATGCCGCTCGGCTATTCTCCCGCAAAAGGGAGGCCGGCAGGGCTCCCGGCAACTCGCCACTTTTTCGGACCCCACAAAAAAAACCAGTTCCTGTTGAAGGTAGGTCATGGCAAATGAGAGCTCGAAAAAAGAACCTGTCTTGGTGCTTGGCGGGGACGCCAACACGCTTTCGATCGTCCGCTGTTTGAGCTTACGCGGCGTTGCGGTCGCCGTCAGCACGGAATGCCATAGCCCGGCGCTTAGATCGCGCTTTTGTGGAGCGAAATACGCCATTCCCAAGGGTAAGGACAATAAGGACTATTGGGCTGATCTCCTCCTGTCTGGCAAGCGAAGCGAGTTGAAGGGCAGCGTGCTGTTCGCCTGTTGCGATGATGCCATTGAGTTCCTTTGCGCCCACCGCGACGAGTTGGCGCGGTTCTACCGATTTTACGATTTCGAGCCGAAGCTGCATCTAGCCTTGCTCGAAAAGCAAAGCACATTAGAGCTTGCGAAGTCGGTCGGTGTCGCGGTTCCACAATACTGGGCGGTAAATCGGATCGAGGATGTCGAACGCATCCTGCCCGAGGTGACCTTTCCAGTGATTGTCAAACCTTTGTTATCGCATCTGTTTCGTCGCCATTTCGGCGGACGGAAGTATCTGCGCGCCGACAATGTGGATCAGTTATTGCGCCTACAGAAGGAGGTGCTGGACAAGGGTCTTAAATCGATGGTCTGCGACTTCATTCCAGGGCCGGATTCGCTAGGTCGCGGGTATATCTGCTTTCGCAACGCCGAGGGCCAAGTGCTGTTTCAGGCCACCACCCACATGATCAGACGTTACCCAAAGAACCAAGGCACGCTCTGCTTTTATTACTCCGAATGGGATCCGGAGGTCGCGGAATTTGGCGGAAAGCTGCTTCAAGGGATCGGCTTCACCGGCTTTGCTCACATGGAAATCAAATTCGACCCCCGCGACGGCCAGTACAAATTGATCGAGGTTAACCCTCGATTTCCCGCGCTCATCGAGACCTACCGTCAGAGCGGTATCGATATTCCGTACATCATTTACTGCCACCTCACCGGTCGATCTTTGCCTAAGATCGCAAGCCTCAAGAATCATGTACGAATGATCAGCGTTCTCGATGACTTCAAAGCCTATCTCGAGCTCAGCCGATTGGGTGAGCTAACGTTGGGACAATGGCTAAAAAGCATGAGCCCGCATCAAAACTACGTGCACTTCAAGCTAAACGATCCTTGGCCGGCAATGCATAACGTCCTGTGGCGGTTCAACCGCAAAATGTTCGGCTGAGCGACCGCTAAAGCGGGCATCACCACGCGCGCCACCGGCCCGTGAGCCCCGGCCTACACCACCTCCCCCCGCATCTCCAAATGCAACTCCTCGCCCTCGTAGGGGTGGGCCGCCGCGACTGCCTCGTCGAGTTCGACGCCGAGGCCCGGGGCGGTGGGCGGGATCACGTGGCCGTCTTGCCATTGGATCGGTTTTTTGAGGATTTCGGCGTGGAAACCGCCCCAGGTTTGAATGCTCTCTAGTATCAGGAAGTTGGGGCTGCACGCGGCGATCTGGATGTTGGCGGCGCCTTCGATGGGGCCGCAGTAGAGGTGCGGGGCGATCTGGGCGTAGTGGGCCTCGGCCATGCCGGCGATCTTCTTGGCCTCGAGAATGCCGCCGACCCGCCCCAGCGCCATCTGCAGGATCGCGGCGGCGCCGGTTTCGAGCACGCGGGCGAACTCGTATTTGGTTGTCAGGCGCTCGCCGGTCGCGATCGGGATCGAGGTGGCGCGCGCGACCTTGGCCATCTCCTCAGGCCTCTCGGGCGGCACCGGTTCCTCGAACCACAGCGGGTCGTAGGGCTCGAGCCGTTTGGCCAGGCGGATCGCGCCGGCGGGGGTGAACTGCCCGTGGGTGCCGAACAGCAGATCGGCGCGGTCGCCGACCGCTTCGCGCAAGGCGCGCAGGAAGGCTTCGGAACGGGCGAGCGACTCTAGCGACGGCTGGCGCGGGTCGAAGACGGAATAGGGTCCGGCCGGGTCGAACTTGAGCGCGGTGAAACCCTGGGCGAGGTATTCCGTTGCCCTCTCCGCCGCCGCGTCCGGGTCGTCGTAGACCCGGGTATCCGCGGGGTCGGCGGAGTCCGGATAGAGGTAGGTGTAACTGCGCAGGGCCTCGTGCACCTGGCCGCCGAGCAGCTCGAAGACCGGTTTATCGAGCTCCTTGCCGATGATGTCCCAGCAGGCCATCTCGATGCCGCTCAGCACGCTCACCAGCGAGAGGTCCGGGCGCAGGGTGTAGCCGCTGCCGTAGACCTTGCGCCACAGCGTCTCGATCTTGAACGGGTCGGCGCCCAGCGCATGGCGCGCGCAGACGTCCTCGATCATGCGCGCCATGGTGTGGGCGCCGAAGGTCGCGGCGTAGACCTCGCCGAAACCCTCGATACCGCTGTCGGTGGTCAGCTTGAGAAACAGAAAATAACGGCC
>CAXMQD010000716.1:0-2903 GCA_964194965.1 uncultured Acidimicrobiia bacterium
CCGACCGCGATGATCTTCGTGCCCAGCAAAGACGGCATCAGTCACAATGCCGCCGAATACACCGCCCCCGAGGACTTGCGCGCCGGCGCCGAGGTCCTGCTCCAGGTGCTGCTCGCCAAGGCTAACGCGTGATTCTCAGCCGAAGTTCAGGTCGTGAATTGGAGCAATCTTGGGACGGGCCTTCACAGTATCTGCAAGCCGCAGGATTTTTGGACAGTTGGATTCGATCCAGTTCTGATCGATCCATTGTGCGAGCATCCAAACATAGATGTCGAGAATGCTGAAACTGCGTTCCAAAAAGTAAGGGCCGCCGCCTAGCTCCGCTTCGAAGATATGATAATGCCGTTTGACGTATGCGTCGGCCGCCGCTTCGACCGCCTCTCCCCCATTGGGATCGGTCGTATACCGGCGCCCGAAGAGTTTGCGAAGCTCTCCCTCGTAAACGTTCACCGAAAAATAGACGAGCCAGCGAGTCACCTGCGACCTTTGCGGTGTTCCGGGCGGGGGCGCCAGACGCGCCTCCGGGTGGGCGTCGGCGAGGTGATTCAATATGGCCGGTCCCTCGGTCACGACCAGGCCATCCGGCAACACCAATGCCGGTACCTGTTGGCGTGGATTGATTTTCTTGTAATCCTCGGTGAGGTGCTGGCCTTCTTTGGTGCTCACCTCGATCCGTTCGAAGGGCACGTCCAGTTCGGCGAGCGCCGCTTGTATGGCGCAGGTGCCGGTCAAATTCGTTCCGTATAACTTGTACATATCGTTACTTCGCCTCCTCGAACCTCGGTCATCCGCGGTCCGGAAAATTGGGTGTGTTGGGGTAATAAGTGATCCGCTCGTACTGCACGCCTTCGTCGGTGGTTCGGGTGACGGCCGTACCCTCGAATTCGGTGCCAACGAAAGACCACCAGTGCCATGAGACGTGGGCGCCGTCCCGATCGGCCGTCACACGGTCGCGACTGCCGATCTCTCCGGTTCCGCCCAGCGATTTCACCCGGTCCCGCCAACCCGCCATGTATGCGGCGATGCTGTCCTTGGTCACCGGCGCCGGCATCGCCGGATCGTCGAACACGAACCCCTCGGCCAAAGAAGAAGCCAACAATTCAGGGTCCCAGGTGTCCCAGGCTCTGCCGTAAGTCTTTCGTTTGTCCACGCGTTTCGACATGACCACACCTCCGTGGCGCCATAAAGTTTCGTTGACTGCTGCATCGATTCCGGCAGGTGCGCCAATTATCTTGCCCGAATCGGTTGTATTCGGATTAGTATCGTCTCGCATTTTTAGCCGGAATGGAACTTTATCGAGGGGTGAGGGACCGGTTAACCTTCCCAGGGCGATAGACCAGGGGTTTTTCCGAGTCCGTACAGGGCTTATCCCGGAACGTTGCGGGAAACCTTGTTGAGCCAGTTCGACCGGCGCGCCGATGACCTGTTCAGGCAGGCGGAGTGGGCCTGCAACAGGTTCTTTTTGGCCGCCGCCATGGCGGCGGCGGCACTCGTCGCCTGCGCCGGGGGCCGCCCCGACGCCGGCAAGCGCCGCGCGCTCCAAGCAGCCTTGGCCGACCTCGACACCGGCCCGGCCGTCGACCCCGGCGCGGCGGCCAACCTGTTCAATTCTTTTGCCAATGGCATTCGCAGCCAGCCCACACTCGGCCGCAAGGCCGCGCTTCGGGCGGTGACATCCCTAGCCGGGGACGCCGGTGCCGCGGCCCGGCTGCTGGCGATTTGCCATGCAATCGGCAGCCTGGGCGGCGGGATATCCGCGCGCGAGCTGACCGCCATCGATCGGATTGCCGCGGCGCTCGGCGCGGTTCCGCCGGCGTTGCCCGAACCGCCCGCCGCGCCGCGCCAGGGCGCGGAATCGGGGCCATTCCGCATCGTCATCGGCAACGAGAAAGGTGGCACCGGCAAGTCGACCACGGCCATGCATCTGGCGGTCGCCCTGCTGCGGCACGGCTACCGGGTCGGCAGCATCGACCTCGACGGCCGTCAGGGCACGCTGTCACGCTACCTGGCCAATCGCCGCAGCCTGGGCCGGGCGGTCGGCCGCGAGGTTCCCATGCCCCGGCACCGGCGCATCGCGCGCGCGACCACGGCCGACCGCAATGCCGCTGAGCGCGAGGACGAGGCGCGGCTCGCCGATGCCATGACCGAACTCGGCGACCGCCAGGTCGTGATTATCGACACGCCGGGCAGCGACAGCCACCTCGGCCGTCTCGGCCACGCGCAGGCCGACATGTTGATAACACCAATCAACGACACCCTGCTCGACATCGACATCCTGGCCCATATCGATCCGCGAAAGCGCGAGGTCCGGGCGCCGAGCGCCTACAGCGAGATGGTTTGGGAGCTCAACGAGCAGCGCCGCGCGCGCGGCCGCGAAGCAATCGACTGGATCGTCATGCGCAACCGCCTGACCCATATCGACGCCCACAACAAGCGCGCGGTCGCCGATCTTTTGGAGCAGTTGGCCAAGCGGATCGGCTTTCGCCTCGCCGCCGGATTCGGCGAGCGGGTGGTATTCCACGAGCTGTTTCTGACCGGTCTGACCGTACTCGATTTGCCCGACGACAAACTGCGCGGCTGGAGCAACCTCAGCCTGTCCCACGCCCGGCGCGAGATCGACGGCCTGCTGGCCACGATTGGTGTCCCCGAAGCTGATGTATTGTAATAAAAGAGTAAAACACCGTATTATTTTGTATTTATCGTGAATAAATTAGGCGCCTTGAATTTAATAATAATTTTCCCGATATTTTAGTCGCCCATGACTTTGCTGTGGCATCTTATTTAGTTCATACCGACTTCACATTTTCGCCTTAATCTCGATTTTGGCAAGGAAATCTCGCGTTCTTGCGAACTCGATATTGCGGATTAGCCAATAGGAGCCAAACATGCGGCGCGCTCTCGCA
>CAXMQD010000717.1:0-1632 GCA_964194965.1 uncultured Acidimicrobiia bacterium
CGACGTGAAAGGGATTCTTGCAAAAGGCCGCGATCACCGCGCGGTGGCGCTCCAACTCCGCGCCCGGCCCGGCCCACATGATGGTGATGGTGCCGGCGGCCGCCCCGGCCTGGCCGCCGCTGACCGGCGCATCGACGTAAATCACCCCGGCCGCCTCTAGAATTCTGGCCGCTTCGCGCGCGGCATCCGGGCCGATGGTGGAAAGATCGACCACCACCGTGACCCGGCGGTCCGGCGCGGCGGCGATCTGGCGCGCAACGGCGATACTGACCGGGCCGTCGGGCAACGACAGGAACAACGTCTCCGCCCGCGCCGCGGCGTCTTCCACCGAGGTCGCGAGCGTGGCGCCGGCGGGCGCGCGGACGGCCGTGCCGGCCTTGTCGAAGACCGCGAGCTCGAAGCCGGCGCGCGCAATGTTGGCGGCCATGGGTGCGCCCATCTGGCCCAGTCCGATAAAGCCGAACCTTGGCGTCTCCGCGCCCGTGTCACCCTGTTCGGAAGCCATGATTTTACCCCTGCCCTGTTCGAATTCTTGCCCCGCGCGCGCCGGGGCCGTTAACTTAGGCCAAGAACCGGCCCGTCATCACGCCAAAAAAGAGGAGGGAGAGCATGCCCTACGCTATTCAGACCAAGGACAAACCCGATCACGGAGAACAGCGCGCGGCGCTGCGCGACGAACACCTCGCTTTCCTGGATGCCAACGTGGGCAAGCTGCTCGCCGCCGGCGCGGTGATCGATGACGATGGCACCGGCGGTCACGGCGGCATTCTGATCGTCGACACCGACGACCGCGCCGAGGCCGAGGCCTTCATCGCCGGCGACCCCTTCACCAAGGCCGGGCTGTTCGAAAGCGTGACCGTGACCCGCTGGCGCAAGGCCTATTTCAATTTCGAGAACTGCCTGTAGGACGTTGTTCGTCCGGGCCGGGCGGCCCGCCACGTCAGCTTCTTAGCGGCTCTCCGCCTTCTTCCGCACCCTGGTGTCGAAGCGCGCCACGTTCACGACGACGCGCTCGTGCGTACCTTCACCGATCATCTCGACCTCGTCGTGGGCTTCGACGCGGAAACGGATTCGGTTGCCTTCTACCGCCGTGATCTCGGCGGTCGCATGGACCTTCATGCCGACCGGCGTGGCGGCGATATGGCTGATGTCGACGTGGATGCCGAGGCTCTGGTGACCTTGCGGCATCAAATGCTCCGCCGCGGCCAGGGCGGCGGCTTCCATAAGATTGATCATCACCGGCGTGCCCAGCACGTGAATCGCACCGCTGCCGACGCTGGGCGCGGTATGCGCGTCGCCCACCGTCAGATCCACCCGTCCCTTCAGTCCCGCTTTGACAGCATCCATAAGGCTCGGTCTCTCCGTCGTCACCCAACAGGCTGATTGAGACAGGATAGGCCGCGGGAGGGATGGTGGAAAGAATTGGCGCGCCCGGGAAGACTCGAACTCCCAACCTCCTGATCCGTAGTCAGACGCTCTATCCAATTGAGCTACGGGCGCGCGGGGGGCTTGACGTCATCGAATTAGGTAGGGGGCTCGCGCCCGACGCCAAGGCGGCGCGGACATTACCGCGAAGCAGACCGGCTTCGCAAGGCCCATGACGACCCTCGCAAGCGCTCCCGAGACCCTACC
>CAXMQD010000718.1:0-2384 GCA_964194965.1 uncultured Acidimicrobiia bacterium
TCGGTAATCTCGACCACCGCCAATTCGGCCATGGTCTGGGTCAGGCGCGAGATCACGAAGGGCTCGGTCAGGGGCCAGGACTCGGCCCGCGCGGTCAGGGAGCGCATCGCACTAAACCAACGCGTCGACGATGGCGGAAACGCCGGTGCGCACCGGATCGGCGCAGGGCAGGCCGAGGCGCGCCGAGGTTTCCGCGAGCGCGGCCTCGGCCGCCGCCGGATCGAGGTTCCGGGTGTTGAGGCTGACGCCGACGAAACGCGCGTCCGGATTGGTCAGCCGGGCGGTTCGCAGGTTGAGGTCCATGCAGTCTTCGAGGCTCGGCAACGGTCGGTGCGCCATGCCGTCGATCCCGGTCCGGCCGGCCTCGTGGCACAGTACCAAGGCGTCGGGCTGGGCGCCGTGCAGCAGGCCGAGGCTGACCCCCGCGTAGGACGGGTGGAACAGCGAACCCTGGCCCTCGACCACATCCCAGTGGTCCGGATCGCCGGCCGGCGCCAGCGCCTCGGTGGCGCCGGAGACGAAGTCGGAGATCACGGCGTCGACGGAGACGCCGCCGCCGGCGATGAAGATGCCGGTCTGGCCGGTGGCGCGGAAGTCCACCTTCAGGCCGCGGCCGGTCATCTCGCGAGCCAGCGCGAGGGCCGCGAACATCTTGCCGACGCAGGTGTCGGTGCCGACCGTGAGCAGGCGCTTGCCGGGGCGTTTGTCGCCGGTGCCGCAGGCGAAGTCCTGGTCCGGATGGCGGATGTCGTAGATACGCCGGCCGGCCGCCTCGGCCGCCGCCGCCAATTCGGGGATCGCGGCCAACCGGCTGTGCAGGCCGCTGGCGATGTCGAGGCCGCCCTCCAGCGCCGCCACCGCCTCGGCCACCCAGGCCTCGGGGAAGCGCCCGCCCAGGGGTGCCACGCCGATCACCAGGGTCCGGGCGCCGGCACGCGACGCCGCTTCGACGGTCATGTCCGGCAATCCGGTATCGGCGCCGCAGCCCGGCAGGCGGCGCTGGCCGACGCACCACTCCGGTCGCCAATGGGCGATGCCGGTGGCGGTCTTGGCATCGAGCTGCATGGGCACGTCGCCCAGAAACAGTAGATAGTCTCTAGGAAATTCGATCACGATTTGCCTCTCGTGTTGATTGATAATTATTCGCCCAGCCCGCGGCGCGGCTAGCGCGTCACGTAATCCATGTAGGGGCTGAGCACCGAGCGCACCGGGACCTGGACGATCGCCGGCTTGCCGCTGGCGAGCGCGTCCTTGGCCGCCTGGCCGATCTCCTCGAGGGTCCGGGCTTCGGCGCCGTAACCACCCAGCGCCCGGGCCAGGCCGGGCCAGTCGCGCGCCGGCAGGTCCAGCTCGTAGTCCGCGCCGTAGTCGCGCTGTTGCGGCAGGGCGATGGCCGACCACTTCCGGTCGTCGAGCACCACCACCACGACCGGGCAGCCATAGCGCGCCGCGGTGTCGAGCTCGAGCGCGTGATAGCCGACCCCGCCGTCGCCGACGAAGACCACCACCGGCCGGTCCGGCTCGGCGAACTTGGCGCCGAAGCCGTAGGGGATCTCGGCGCCGAGGGCCCCCGACTGCCCCGCGCGCAGGTACTGGCGGTGCCCGCGCACCTTGATCCGCGCATCGGCCCAGAAGTCGACGTTGCCGTGGGAGGTGACGTAGACCGTGTCTTCGGGCAACGCGTCGATGACCGCATCGACCGCGGCCACCGGATGCACCGGCGGGGTTTCCGGATCGTCGCCGGCTTGGGCTGCGCGCTCGGCCTTCCAGGCGCCGGTCAGCCCCGCGACCCAGGCCGCCTCGACCGGTCCCGGTTCCAGGCCGGCCAGAACCGCGGCCGCGGCCGCGGGTGCCGCCACCATGCCGAGGCTGGCGCGGCGGTTGCGGCCCAGCGTGGCGCCGTCGACGACGCATTGCACCACCACCGCGTCCTCGGCCACGGTCTGGCCGTAGCCGAGATCGGCCTCGAAGTGATGGCCGAGCAGCAGCACTAGGTCGGCCTCGCCCAGCGCCCGGCCCAGGGTCTGGTTGGCCGGCAGGTAGCCGGGTCCGACCCAGAGCGGGTGGTTCTCGTCGACCACCCCGCGCGCCAGGCACGCGGTCACGAACGGCAGGCCCAGGGTCTCGATCGCCTCGCGCAGCCGCGCCGGAGGGTCCCAGTGGCAGTCGTCGCCGACTACCAATAGCGGTCGCCGCGCCTTGGACAGCGCCTCGGCCAGAGCCGCGCCGGCCGTCGGGTCCAGGCCCGGGCGCGGCACTTGGTACTGCGCGGGCGGCACGCGGGCGACCTGGGCGGCGAGCACGTCGGAGGGCACTTCGAGGAACACCGGACCCGGACGCCCGGTCAGCATGTGGCGCCAGGCCGCCTCGATGTACTCGGGGAT
>CAXMQD010000719.1:0-8531 GCA_964194965.1 uncultured Acidimicrobiia bacterium
GCATTTCACGCGCGCCGGCGACCGCCAGGCTGCGCGAGACCGGGGTCGCGTTGACGTTCCACAGGCTCTCCAGCGCATGGCTGAGCGCGTCGAGCCCGGTGCTGACGGTCAGCGTCCGTGGCAGGCCAAGCAACAGCTCCGGATCGATGACGGCGTGTTCGGGGTAGAGGTCGCGGCGCGACAGCGAATGCTTCCGGCCGGTGGCGGCGTCCCACAGTGTCGCCCAACAGGTGACTTCGCTGCCGGTGCCGGCGGTGGTCGGAACGGCGATGATGGGAAGAGTCCGAAGATCGTCCGCGCCGTTCTCGAGGTAACGCCGGACTCGGCCAAAATCGTCGCCGGCGGCCGCCAACGCCTTGGCGGTATCCATGACCGAGCCGCCGCCGAGCGCCACGATGACCCGCGGCGCCTGCTTCGCTTCGCCAAACCGCTCGCAGAAGCCGGGCAGGTCGGCGAAGTCCGGGTTCGGCGCGACTTGGTCGAGGATGACCGTTGGCGCGCCGGCCATTCCGGCGAGCCGCTGGGCGAGGTCGGTGAAGACCGGCTCCCCATAGGTCACCAAGGCGTAGGGCCGGCCGCCGATCGCGTCGGGTAAGCGCGCGAATTCGCCCGCCCCGAAGCTGACCTGAACCGGATTGTGAAAGCCCCACATACAGACCGTCTCCCAGCCGCGAATGTCTACCCTGGCCAAACTTCCATGCCTTGCGGTATTGATCAAATACAAATAATGTATCTGATCCATTGATTTTTTAGATGATTTATACGCAACTCAGATCGTTCCATGCGGTCGCGACCGCGGGCGGTTTCACCGCCGCGTCCCGGACCCTCGGCGTGGGCCAGCCGACCATCACCAGCCAGGTCAAGGCGCTCGAGCGCCATTTCAATGTCGAGCTGTTTCACCGCCAAGGTCGCCAGGTCGCGTTGACCGAGGCCGGCCGGGCGTTGTTCGCGGTAACGCGCCGCATCATGAACCGGGAGGAGGAGGCGGTCGGACTGCTGAATGCCTACGGTGGTTTTCATATCGGGCATCTAAGGGTCGGTGCGGTCGGTCCTTACGATGCCACCGAGATGCTCGCGGCGTTCAACGAGCGATTTCCGGATCTCAAAATTTCGGTCACCATGGGCAACTCCCGCGAAGTGCTCGACGGGCTGTTCGATTTCAGCGCCGACGTGGCGGTGCTTGCCCAGATCGAGGACGATCCGCGGCTGTTCGCGATCCCTTATAGCCGCCATCCGGTGGTGGTGTTCGTCAATACGGACCATCCCTGGGCCCGGCGAAGGCGGGTTCGGATCGCGGAGCTGCAGGATCAGCCCATGGTGCTCCGCGGCGAAGGCTCCACCACGCGCCGGGTCTTCGAAGAGGCGATCGGAGAGGCCGGCGTCACCATCAACCCGGTGATGGAGATCGGCAGCCGCGAGGCGGTCTGGATGGCGGTGCGCCACGGGCTCGGTATCGGCGTCGTCTCCGAGCTCGAATTCTACACCGATCCGAACCTGCGCACCCTGGAGATCAGCGACGCCGACGTCCATTACTACACCCATGTGGTCTGTTTGACGGAGCGCCGCGAATCGCACCTGGTCCGCGCCCTTTTCGAAGTCGTGGAGGCCCTGCGCCAGGGCCGCGACGGCGGCGGCGCGTGACGATTTCGTGATAATCGGGCACTATAATCGCCAGTTCCGAATTTTAAGGACATTTATCAAGTGTGATGCGTAAGGTCCTGATCGTCGAAGATAATCCGGACATCGCGAAGCTGGTGTCCTTGCACCTGAAGGACCTCGACTGCGAGGTCGCGCTGGCGGCGGACGGGCTGCGCGGCTTGGACGAGGCCCGGGCCCGGCGCTACGACCTGATCATTCTCGATCTCATGCTGCCGGGCATGGAGGGGCTCGAGGTGTGCCGGCGGCTGCGCGGTGAGACCGATTACACTCCGATCCTGATGCTGACCGCCAAGTCCTCGGAGGTCGACCGGGTGGTCGGGCTGGAGATCGGCGCCGACGACTACCTGACCAAGCCGTTCTCGATCGGCGAGCTTATTGCCCGGGTCAAGGCGATTTTCCGCCGGGTCGACGCGCTCGGCTCTGGCCGCGAGGAGGCGCCCAGGCGTCTGAACCTGGGCGCCATGACCATCGATGTCGAGAAGCGGACCGTGACCGTGGCCGGGCAACCTGTCGATCTCACCGCCAAGGAGTTCGACCTCCTGCTGCAATTCGCCGAGCACCCGGGCCGGGTTTACTCGCGCCAGCAGCTTCTCGATTTGGTCTGGGGCACCGGGCACATGGGCTACGAGCACACGGTCAACTCCCATATCAACCGCCTGCGCGGCAAAATCGAGACCGACCCGGCCGCGCCGGAATACGTGCTGACGGTCTGGGGCGTGGGTTACAAATTTAGCGACCAGTTGGCGGCGGGCTAGGCGTGATGGCGCGCACGCTCTATGGCAAGCTGGTGGCGGCGCTGTTCGCGCTGGTCGCGTTGATCAGCCTGATCTACGTCGGCCTCACCGTGACCACGACGCGGCTCTATCTGCAGGAGGTCAACCAGAAGCTCAACCAGACACTCGCCGCCGGGATCGTTGCCGAGCAGCCGCTGCTCCGGGGTGGTGCGGTCGACCAAGCCGCCTTCGAGGGGCTGTTCCATTCGCTCATGGTGATCAACCCGAGCATCGAGCTCTATCTGATCGATCCCGAGGGCGCGATTCTGTCCTACAACGCACCGCCGGGCCGGGTGCGGCGCGGCCGGGTTTCGCTGGCGCCGATTAAGGCCTTCATCGACGGCTCGGAAGCGTTTCCGATCCGCGGCGACGATCCGCGCGATCCGCGGGGGCGCAAGGTATTCTCGGCGGCGGAGGTTCGCGAGGGCGAGCGGCTCACCGGCTACCTCTACGTGGTGCTCGGCGGCGAGGCCTTCGATTCCGTCGCCCAGTTGATCCAAGACAGTTACATCCTGCGCCTGGCCGTCGGTGCCGGATTGGCCAGCCTGGCGCTTGCGCTTATTGCCGGCCTCCTGTCGTTCAACTGGCTGACCCGGCGCTTGCGCCGGCTGAGCGCGGCGGTCGAGGCGTTCAAGCGGGGCGAGTTTCAGGCCGCCATGAACCTCGGGTCTTGGCGCCGCGGCCCCCGGGGCGACGAGATCGACGCGCTCGGCATCACGGTCGAGCAGATGTCCCAACGCATCGTCGATCAGATCCGCCAACTGCGCCACGCCGATGCGACCCGGCGCGAGTTGATCGCCAACATCTCCCACGACCTGCGCACGCCGCTGACATCGCTCCAGGGCTATCTGGAGACGCTGTTGATCAAGGAGGGCGCGCTGACCGAGGCCGAGCGCCGGCACTACCTCGAGCTTGCCGCCAAACACGGCAAGCGCCTGAGCCAACTCACCGCCGAGCTGTTCGAGTTGGCGATGCTCGAAAGTCAGGGGCCCGAGCTGCACTTCGAGCCGTTCTCGCTCGCCGAGTTGGTTCAGGACGTGGCGCAGAAATTCGAGCTCGAGGCCGAAAAGCATGCGCTTCGGCTCGAGACCGAAATTCCGCCGGGCGCGCCCTTCGTCTCCGGCGACATCGCGCTGATCGAGCGGGTCTTGGAGAACCTGATCGAGAACGCCATCAAGTACACCCCCGAGGGCGGCCGCATCCGGCTTTCACTGGTGCCCGGACCGGGACACATCGCGGCCCGGGTCAGCGACACCGGGGTCGGCATCCCGGAGCACGAGATCCCGCACATCTTCGAACGCTTCTACCGGGTCGAAAAGTCGCGCGGGGAGGGGACCGAGGGCACCGGCCTGGGCCTGGCCATCGCGCGCCGCATCCTCGACCTCCACGGCAGCCGGATCGCCGTCGAAAGCAAACCCGGCGACGGCACCAGCTTTTCGTTCGAGCTGCCGATCGCCGCCTGAGCGGTCCGTTTCGGCGCGTGGCTCTCTCGCCCACCTCGCAACAACGTGACCGTATTTCGGCGCCCGCGATACTTTCGTGACACTTTCGGGATCAGGGCGTGACGTGCCGCCCCCATCCTCAATCCGGTTTTGCCCCCTGTTGCATCTTGGATGTGAGCTGGCGTAACGCATTGCCGCCGCGACCCGTAACGCGGTGGCTCTTTGGGGGCGGGGGCAGGCGTGCGGAGGCGCGGCCTCCGCCTCTAATTTTTTTGTCCGGCGTGGCGCGAAGTTCATCGGCCTAACTTACCGCGTTGTGTCCCGCTTCGGTCAGCTTGCAGACCAGCCATTCGGGTTTGAGCGGGTTGCCGATCCAAGGCGCGGCCCAACCTTTGTCGAGACAGGCGCGCACGGTGCGTGGGTCGTAGCGTTGGCCGTCGTCGTCGAACAGTGGCAGCTTGCCGCCGGGCTGGGTCAAGCCACACTTCAACCAAGCCGCCTGTACCGGCGTCGGCCGCAACGCGCGTTTCCGTCCCGGACCCTTTTTTGTGCCGGCGGGTGGGGCCCTGGCGATCTCGACCTGGACGGCGGCCGTACGGGGGTCGACCATCCTATTCTCCCTATCCGCGCCTTTGATGGCGCTTGGCGGAAATAATAGGCCAACCGGGCCCGAAATGCCAGTCCCGCGGGTTCGGCCGATAGCGGTTCCTGGCTTTGATGGACTTCACAAGACAGTCCGTGCATAGATTGCCACTCATGGTGCCCCGAGCAGACGGATGGACAAATTACTCTTCGCGCTGATCGCTGTTGTCGGCCTAGCCGTGCCGGGTTCCAAGGCGCTGGCCGAGCTGGATTTGAACGACCGACCCGCGATGATGATGCTCGGCGACAACCTTTTGCGCTGCGTGATTACATTCGAGTTCTTGGGACTGAAAGCGACCGACGATCGACGGCGCGCGGCGCTCGAGCGGGACAAGAACGCGTACTCCACAGCCGCGTTGCATTTATACAAGCTGCTAAAGGTGCGTGATGAGGAGGCGCTCGCTCGGCGACGCTGGAACGCTGTGTTCGGCCACGTAAAATGGGCGGATGAAAATGACCGGCTCCACGTCGAGATGAAGATCTGCACGAGAATAGAAGCGCACCAGCGCGAGTTGATGGCGCACTATCGGCTTGAGCAAGAACAGGGGAACAAAGGGCAGTAAGACCGCCTCCGCAAAACCCGAATTTTGTGACCTAACCGATCCCGGGGCCCGATGTCGGACATGGAAAGCCAATCGGGAGTGCCATTCGGGAGCGTGCATGGCAGACATGCGCGCGGCTGACTTGCCGGGCCCCGGTGGCCCGTGTAGACAGGAAGCGCGCTCCATTTCGAGGAATACGGATGTCCGCGAGATCGTCCCGGCTGTCGATCGTCTTCTCCTGCCTCGGGCACAGCTACATGCATCTGTTCACGGCGTTTTACTTCGTGATCGCGCTGACCCTCGAGGACGCCTGGCGGCTCGAGTATCACGAGCTGATCGAGCTCTGGACCCTGGGCGCGCTCCTGGTCGGAGTCGCGGCGCTGCCGGCGGGCTGGCTCGGCGACCGTTGGAGCGCCGCGGGCATGATGGTGGTCTATTTCCTCGGTCTGGGCTCGGCCGGCATCGTCTGCGGATTGGTCGACGGGCCGACCGCCATGTTCGTCGGGCTGACCGCGCTCGGCCTGGCGGCGGCGATCTACCATCCGGTCGGCATCGCGTGGCTGGTGCGCAACGCCCGCGTGCGCGGCCGGGCGCTGGGCATCAACGGCGCCTTCGGTGGCCTCGGCGTGGCCGGCGCCGGCTTGGTTGCCGGCGCGCTCATCGATCTGTTCGGCTGGCGCGCCGCCTTTATCGTCCCCGGCGTCGTCTGCCTGGCCACCGGCCTGGCATTGCTCGCCTGCATAAGGCTCGGCCTGATCGTCGAGGCGCCGCCCGCGCCCCGGTCCGGGGCGGCGGCGCCCAGCCGCGGCGTCGTGCTGCGGGTCTACGGCGTGCTGCTCATGACCATGCTGATCATGGGCATCCTGTTCCAGGCGACCCAGGTCTCGGTGCCCAAAATCTTCGATCTGCGCCTGCGCGACATCGCCGGCGAGGGCGCGCTGGGCATCGGCGCGATCGTCGCGGCGGTCTACGCCGTCGGCAGCCTGACCCAAGTGGCCGGCGGCTTCATGGCCGACCGTTTCCCCTTGAAGCCGCTCTATGCGGGCTGCTTCCTGTTGCAGATACCGGTGTTGGCCGGGATCGCGGTGTTCGGCGGTCTGCCGCTGGTGACGCTGGTGGCGGCCACCGTGTTCCTGACCACGGCACCCTTGCCGGCCGAGAACATGCTGCTCGCCCGCTACACGCCTCAGCGCCATCACTCCTTGGCCTACGGGGTCAAGTTCGTGCTTGCCTTCGGCACCGGACCGGTCTCGATCCTGCTGGTCTCGAAGGTCCACGCTGAGACCGGCGAATTCTATTGGCTCTACATGGCGCTCGCCGCCGGCGCGCTGCTGGCGGCCTTGACCGCGCTTCTACTGCCCGGCGAAACCAGTCACCGTATCGTGCCCGCCGTTGCGGCGGAGTAGGGGGGACCGTGTCTCGCGACGGTATCGTTCTCGACCGGCTCGACCATCTGGTGATCACGGCGCGCGACGTGGCGGCGACCTGCCGGTTCTACGAGGCCGCGCTCGGTATGCGCCGGGAGGACTTTGGGGCGGGCCGCGTGGCGCTCCACTTCGGGCGCCAGAAGATCAACGTCCACCCCTATCCGAGTCCGGTCGAGATCGTCGCCAAGGACCCGCGCCCCGGCACCGCCGACCTTTGTTTTATCGCCGAGACCCCGATCGAGGCGGTGGCCGCGCATCTGGAATCCCTCGGCATCGAGATCGAGATGGGCCCGATCGAACGCACCGGCGCCCAAGGCAGGTTGATCTCGATCTACTGCCGCGACCCCGACGGCAACCTGATCGAGGTTTCCAACTACGAGAATTAATGACGGCGGCGGCGCAATCGGTTACCCTTACGGTCCGTAAAAAGGGGGGTTAAAACCGATGGCGACAGATTGGGAAATTCATGGGCTCGCGTTCGGCAACTGCAACTGCGACTACGGTTGCCCGTGTCAGTTCGAGGCCGACCCGACCCACGGAAACTGTACCGGAAACGGTTTCTTCAGCATCGAGAAAGGTCATTTCGGCGAGGCCTCCCTCGACGGGTTGAAGCTGGGTGGCATCTACGCCTGGCCCGGGCCGATCCACGAGGGCAAGGGCAAGTGCCAGATCGTCATAGACGCCAACGCCAATGAGGCGCAGCGCGCGGCGCTGCTGACCATCGCGCGCGGCGAGGAGGCCGAGCCCTTCTCCAATATCTTCTGCGTCTACGCCGAGATGTGCGACACGCACTTCGAACCGGTGTTTGCCGAGATCGACTTCGAAATGGACCTGGATGGCCGCCGTGCCAAGGTGGTGGTCCATGGCATCGGCCGAGCCTCGGGCGAGCCGATCATCGGCATCGCCGGCAACGAGCACCGGGCGCAGATCCGCCTGCCCAACGGCCTCGAGTACCGGATCGCCGAGATGGGCCGCGGCCGCTGCGATTTCGACGGCAATGTCCCGATTCACCTGGACGACGGCTACGCCCAGTTCAACGAGGCGCACATGGGCCCGAACGGCGTGATCGGCTGAACGGGGGCGGGGCTTGAGCTAGCGTCGCGCTTCGGGCATGAATGCCGAGAGCCGCGCTTTCTGCCTGCCCTCGGCGTCGAAGTTGGCTGGGTCGAGCCAGGCCTGGTAAGCCGTTTTCAGCGCCGGCCAGTCGCGGTCGGTGATGGCGTACCACGCGGTATCCCGGTTGCGGCCCTTGTACAGCGTGGCCTGACGGAACACGCCCTCGAAGGAAAAGCCGAGGCGTTCGGCGGCCGCCCGCGAGGCCACGTTGAGCGCGTCGCATTTCCATTCGTAGCGGCGGTTGCCGAGTTCGTCGAAGACCCGCGCCATCATCAGAACCATGGCTTCGGTCGCGGCGGCGCTGCGTTGCAGGGCCGGGGCATGGTTGATGTGGCCGACCTCGATGACGCCGGTCTCGGGCACCGCGCGCAGGTAGCTCGCCATCCCCAACGCCCGGCCGCTCGCGCCCTCGACGATGGCGTGGAACAACGGATCGTCGCCCAAGCAACTCGCGGTCATCCAGGTCTCGAACTCGGCGTGGGTTTCGAACGGGCCATAGCCCATGTAGGTCCAGATGCGGCCGTTGGTGTCCTCGGCATAGGCCGCGAACAGCTCCGCCCCGTGGCGCGTCACATCGAGCGGCTCGACCCGGCACCAGCGCCCTTCCATGACCAACCGCGGCGGCGGCTTGGCCGGAACCCAGTCCGGCACCGCAAAGCCGATCGGTTGGCCGAGGTGGTTGGTGGTGGGCGGCATGGCGCCCCGCGTTACTCCGCCGCCCTGTCGCTTTTGGTGGCGCCCCGCTGCAGCGCCTGATCGAGATCGGCGATGATGTCTTCGACCGTCTCCAGGCCGACCGAGAGGCGGACCACTTCGGGGCCGGCGCCGGCGGCCAGCGCCTGCTCGTCGGTGAGCTGGCGGTGGGTGGTCGAGGCCGGGTGCAGGATCAAGGTGCGGGCGTCGCCGACGTTGGCCAGGTGCGAGCAGAGT
>CAXMQD010000720.1:0-3161 GCA_964194965.1 uncultured Acidimicrobiia bacterium
TCCGAATTCAGATGCGCACCGAAATCAAGGAGCTGCACCAGCGCCTGAAGACGACCACGATTTTCGTAACCCACGATCAGGTCGAGGCCATGACCATGGCCGACAAGATTGTGGTCATGGACGACGGCAGGATCGAACAGATCGGTTCGCCGCTGGAGTTGTACGATCGCCCGAGGAATGTGTTCGTTGCCAGGTTCATTGGCTCGCCCGCCATGAACCTGGTTCAAGGATCGGTTCGGCGCGCCGAAGGGTTTAGTGTCGAGGTGAACGGATACCGCCTTCCGGTCGGCGCCGAAAGCGAGGCCGGTGACGGGCAGACCGTAACCTATGGAATTCGCCCCGAGCATCTCGATCTCGCCGATGACGGCTTTCCCGCGCAGGTCTCGGTCGTCGAGCCCACGGGTTCGGAAACGCTCGTGTTTCTCCGATTCGGAGAGACCGACATCGTGGCGGTATTTCGTGACTGGCACGATTTCGAGCCCGGTCAGACGGTGCACCTGCGACCACGCGCCGATCGCGCACACCTCTTCGATAACGCGACTGGCGCGCGTATCTAGGCGGCTCTGCAAACCCACAAACCCGCAACCCACAAACCACTGGGAACGATCATGCTCAAGGGAATCAACCCGCTGCTCAATGCCGATGTGCTTCGCGCGCTCCGCGCCATGGGCCACGGTGACGATCTGATCATCGTCGACACCAACTTTCCATCCGACTCCGTGGCCCGGCAGACCCGGACCGGCAAGCTGCTGAGAATCGACAACACGACGGCCGCCGAGGTGGTCGGGGCGGTGCTGTCCGTCATGCCGCTTGACAGCTTCGTGGATGACTCGGCGTGCCGCATGGAGATCGTCGGTTCGCCCGAGGAAGTGCCGCCGGTGCAGCAAGAGGTTCAAAAGGCGATCGACGCCGCCGAGGGCAAGCCCTGGCCCATGACCTCGATCGAGCGCTTCGCGTTTTACGAGCGCGCAAAAGAGGCCTACTGCGTTATCCAAACTGGCGAGCGCCGGTTGTATGGATGTTTTGCCTTCCGCAAGGGCGTGATCCCGCCCGACGATGCGTGAGTAGAGGTGAACCATGACCGGCAAGATCGTGATCCTCGGGGTGTTCGTGGCCGATACCGCATTCCGGGCCGACCGGGCGCCGCGCATGGGTGAAACCATTATCGGCAACCGTTTCGCCCTCGGTCCGGGCGGCAAGGGTTCGAACCAGGCCGTGGCCGCCGCGAAACTCGGCGCCGACGTGACCTTCCTGTCCAAGCTGGGCCGCGATCCCTTCGCGGACATGGCGCTCAAGACCTGGGCGGATGCCGGCGTGACGCCCAGGGTGACCCAGAGCGACGACGCTGCCACCGGGGCCGCCTACATCTTCATCGAGGAGTCGACGGGCAACAACGCCATCATCATCTGTCCCGGCGTGGCGGCCACGATCGCGGTCTCCGATGTCGAGGCCAATGCCAATTTGATCGCCTCCGCCACCGCATTCTTGACCCAGTTGGAGCAGCCTTTGGACGCGGCGGTCCGTGGCCTCGAGATCGCGCGAGAGGCAGGCGCGCTCACCATCCTGAACCCGGCTCCGGCAAACAGCATTCCCGAATCAATGCTCGCGCTCTGCGACTACGTCACCCCAAACGAAATCGAGACAGAGACATTGACCGGCGTGGCAGTGACGTCGGTGGACGACGCACGGCGCGCGGCCGAGGTTTTCCTGGCCAGGGGCGTGGGCGCAGCCGTGATAACGCTCGGCGAGAGAGGGGCGCTGTATCACTCGGCGCGGCAGTCCGAACTCGTGCCGCCGGTAAATGCGGGAGCTGTGGTCGAGACCACCGGCGCCGGCGACGCTTTCAATGGCGGTTTCGCCACCGCGCTCGCAAGGGGTGACGACCCCGTCGACGCCGTGCGCTTTGGTTGCGCGGCGGCCGGTATCTCGGTCACCAGGCCCGGAACGGCGCCCTCCATGCCCACCTTGGCGGAAGTCGAAGAGATTCTGGCAAGAAACCCGGGACCGTCCGTATGAGCCCGGGATCGCCCGTATGAGCCCGGGATCGCCCGTATGAGACAGTCCGGTCAACCCGGTTTGCTCAGTTTCGACGCGATGTCCTTGGTCTGCTCGTAGAGTTTTCGGAACAGCCGATCCTGTTTCCTGTACCCCTCGGAAGCCTCGGCCGAAATCGTCGATGTAACCGGGTTCCACGCCGCGATGTCGTCGATCTCGGCTTCGCCGATCGCGACCGCGGCCATAAAGGCATCGCCGTAGGATGCACCGATTGATTTCTCGCAGAGGATTTGGTCGATGCCGGAAATGTCCGATGTCGCTTGGCACCAGACCCGGTTCTGGGTGCCGCCGCCCACGGCGAGCAGCCGTAGCGGCGCCTGACCCACGTCACGATAGGTCTCGATCACGTGGTTGGTGCCGTGTGCGATGCCTTCCAGAACCGCGCGATACATGTCGCCCCGCGTGTGGGTCAGATTCAACCCGAACAGGCAGCCCTTGGCGAAGGGGTCGTGGATGGGCGTGCGCTCTCCGGAAAAATAAGGCAAGAAAATCAGTCCTTTTGCCCCGGGCGGAGAGGCCTCGGCTTCCTCGGCAAGCAGGGCAAAGGCTGCTCGCGGATCGAGGTCGCGCGCCAGTTGATCCCGGAACCAATGGGTCACGGTCCCGCTCGTGGCCAAGCCCGCCATCGAGGCGTGTTGCCCTTCGAAAAGCCACGGCGCATACCACAGGCGCGAATCGCGAACCCGGGCGCCGGTGAGCGCGATGATGAAGATGGTCGAGCCGTACATCATCATCATGTCGCCCGGGCGGGTCACGCCCACGCTCAGTGCCTCCGCCGCCGCGTCGACGGTTCCGGTCGTGACCGGCGTGCCCTCGGCGAGGCCGGTTTCGCGGGCGGCCGCGGGCGTGATCCCGCCGACGATCTCGGTCGACCAGGCAAGCCGTGGCAGTTTCTCGAGCCCGATGATGTCGTCCGCCAGCTCGCCGCTCCAGTCGAGCTTGTCGATCCTGTAAAGCGGGCTGAAACTCGCCGCCGTGTAGTGGTCGATCGCGTATTCGCCGGTCAATCGGAACACCAGGTAGGAGGTCGATGTCAGGACCCTTGCCGTCTTGTCGTAGAGTTCCGGCCGATTTCGCTTCAGCCAAAGAATTTTCGGCCCCACCGA
>CAXMQD010000721.1:0-1630 GCA_964194965.1 uncultured Acidimicrobiia bacterium
CTCGCCGACCTCGCTCTGGGCCAGCAACACCAGGTCCTCGCCGATCTTGCCCAGACTGCCGGTCACCAAGGCGAACCAGGCGGCGAGCTCGGCGATGCCGTCGCGTTGGCTGTGCCAGGGCGCCGGCGGGATCGCGAGACCGAGCTCCGTGGCCAGAGCCTCCATGACCGCGACGCCGTCCTCGCCCAGGGCCGCGCCCAGGGCCGCGAGCGTGCCCGCGGCGCCGCCGAACTGCACCACCAGCAGGCGCGGGCGCAACTGTGCCAAGCGCTCCCGGTGCCGGGCCAGGGGCAGGAGCCAGCTCGCGGCCTTGAGTCCGAAGGTGGTCGGCAGGGCCTGTTGCGAACGGGTCCGCGCGGCCATGACCGTGCCGCGGTGCTCCTGGGCCAGGGCCGCCAGGGTCTCGATCGTGCCGGCAAGGCGCCCGTCGAGCGCGTCCAGGACCGCACGCAGGCGCAGCACCAGGCCGCTGTCCATGATGTCCTGGCTGGTCGCGCCCCAATGCACGTAAGCGCCGGCCTCCGCGCCGACCGCCGCGCGCAAGCTCGCGACCAGGGCCGGGACCGGAACCCCGGCGCTCGCGGTGCCGGGCGCCAGGGCCGCCGGATCGAGTTCGAGCGACTCCGCGACCTCGGCGATGCGCGTCGCGGCCGCGGCCGGAATCACGCCGAGCCGGCCCTGGACCCGGGCCAGCGCCGCTTCGACCTCGAGCATCGCACGCAACCGGGCCCGGTCGTCGAGCAGCGCCACGATCTCGCGGTCGGAGAACAGGTCGCCGTAGAGTTCGGAGTCGAACAGCGAGACGGTCATCGAGAACCTTTGGAATTACGCGTCGAAGAACACGGTCTCCGCCTCGCCTTGAAGGCGAATGTCGAAGCGGTAGACGATCTCGCTGTCGGATTCCCGCCGCTCGGCGACCAGGGTGGCCCGGCGTCCCGCCTCGACCGCGGACAGCACCGGGTCGTTGCCGTTGGCCTCGGCCTCGTCGGAGAAGTAGATGCGCGTGAAAGCATGGTCGAGCATGCCACGGGCGCAGAGGATCACGTTGATGTGCGGCGCCTGCAGGGTGTTGCCGCGCCCGGGCACCGGGCCCGGCTTGACGGTCTCGAAGCGGAAGCCGCCGTCCGCGTCGGTGCCGAGGCGGCCGAAGCCGCGGAACCCGGGGTCGAGGGCGGCTTCCTCGCGCCCGTGGGCTGGGCGGTCGTCGGCGGGATGGTTGTAGCGGCCCGCGGCGTTGGCCTGCCAGATCTCCACCAGGGCGTCGGGCATCGGCCGGCCCTCGCCGTCGAAAACCCGACCCTCGATGCGGACGCGTTCGCCCAGGGTGTCGGCGCTCGCCAGCACGCCGCCGGCGATGCCCGGCCGGCCGTAGGACTCCGGCGTCAGCGCGTAGTGAAAGAACGGGCCGATGGTCTGCGAGGCGGTCTGTTTCAGGGGGGGCTGCTTGGCCATGGGCTCAATCCACCATCGGCGTGGCCCGGCGGCCGCGCAGCACGATATCGAAGGCGTAACCCAGGGCGAATTCCGGCTCGGTCATCGCGAGCGAGAACTCGGCGATCAGCCGCTCCCGCGCTTCCGAGTCTGGGACGCCGAGGAAGACCGGGTCGAGTTCCAGCAACGGGTCGCCCGG
>CAXMQD010000722.1:0-7516 GCA_964194965.1 uncultured Acidimicrobiia bacterium
GTGCTGCCGTAGAGCAGGCCGACCCAGAACGCCGGCAGGGCGCAGATGTAGCGTCCCGGCCCGCCGTCGGCCCCGCGCATCTCCAGGAAGTGCTTCAGGCGCACCTCCGGGAACAGGGTCGAGAGGTGGTCGATCCAGTCGCTGGTGGTCGGCAGCTCGCCCGGCAGGGCCGGCAGCCGGCCCTTGAGAAAGTCGCGGAACGATTGGCCGCTGGCGTCGAGATACTGGCCGTCGCGATAGACGAAATACATCGGCACGTCGAGTACGTGTTCGGCGTAGCGCTCGAAGCCCATGCCGTCTTCGAACACGAAGGGCAGGATGCCGCAGCGGTCCGGGTCCGCGTCGGTCCAGACCTGGCTGCGGTAGCTCATGAAGCCGTTGGGGGCGCCCTCGGTGAACGGCGAGTTGGCGAACAGCGCGGTCGCGATCGGCTGCAGCGCCAGGCCGATGCGGAACTTCTTGACCATGTCCGCCTCGGAATCGAAGTCGAGGTTGACCTGCACGGTGCAGGTCCGAAGCATCATATCGAGGCCGAGATTGCCCCGGGTCGGCATGTAGGCGCCCATGATCTTGTAGCGCCCCTTGGGCATCCAGGTGACATCCTCGCGGCGCCATTTGGGCAGGAAGCCGAGGCCGACCATGCCGATGTCGAGCGGCTCGGCGATCTTCTTGACCTGGGACAGGTGGGTGTGCACCTCGTCGCAGGTCTCGTGCAAGGTTTCCAGCGGTGCGCCGGACAGCTCGAGCTGACCGCCGGGTTCGAGGGTCACGCTGCAACCATCCTTGGTGAGCGCGATCGGATTGCCGGCCTCGAGCACCGGCTCCCAGCCGAAGTGCGCGACCAGGCCCTCGAGGATCGCCCGAATGCCGCGTGGCCCGTCATAGGGCAGCGGCCGCAGATTCTCCCGGGTGTAGGCGAACTTCTCGTGCTCGGTGCCGATGCGCCAGGCCGCGGGCGGTTTGCAGCCGGCCTCCAGGTAGGCGACCAGTTGCCGTTTGTCGGTGATCGGGGAGCCTTGGGATTGCGGCGGAGCGGACATGCGCGGCTCGATGTTGTGGTGAGGGTGGTGAGTACTAGCCGGTCAACCCGGGTTCGGAATACGGCACGCCGGGCGGCTTCCGCCATCGCCCAGCACCGCCTGCCAGCAGGCGAGCGCGGCCAGCGCCGCCGTATCGGCCCGGAGCAGACGGGGTCCCAGGCTGACCGAGGTAACAAACGGCAGTTTCCGAAGGGCGTCAAGTTCGTTTTCCGCAAAGCCGCCCTCCGGTCCGGTCATGGCCGCCCAGGGCGCGGCGCGCGCCTCGGGATCGGCCGCCAAGCCGGTCAAAACCTCGCCGATCGGCCGCGCCGGCCCGGCTTCGGCGCAGAGCAGCAGCCGCCGCCCGGCCGGCCAGTCGGCCAACAGCCGGTCGAACGCGACCGGTTCGCGCACTTCGGGCAGGCTCAGGCGGCCGCACTGTTCGGCGGCCTCTCGCGCATTCGCCGCCAGGCGCGTGACGTTGACCCGGGTCACCGCGGTATGACGCGTGATCACCGGCTGCAACAGGGCGCAGCCGAGCTCGGTCGCCTTCTGGGCCAGGAAGTCGATGGGCCCGCGCTTGATCGGCGCGAACACCAGCCAGAGGTCGGATTGGGGCTCGGACGCGCGGCGCAGGCTCTCGACCGTCAGGCTGCCCCGGCCGCGGCCCAGCGCCTCGATGCGCGCCAGCCACTCGCCGTCGCGCGCGTTGAACGCACCCAGCGCCGCGCCGGGCTTGAGCCGCAGCACGTCGCGCAGGTAGTGGGCCTGGCCGGGTTCGAGTTCGACCCGGGCGCCGGACGCCAGGTCCCCTGTGAGATAGAGCCGAGTCCCAATAGGTGATTCGGTCATGAATTCCACACCTGTTACCGCCGCGCGCCCAGGCTTGAGTGCCCCCACACTTGAGCACGGGCCCCGGCGCGGTCAAGATTAGGCCATGGCGGCACCACCGGAAACACCTGCCGCGCGCGCGGCACGGGCCGCGCGCGCGGCACGGGCGAGCGACATTCTGGCCGATCACTGGACCTTGCGGCTGGCGCCCGGCCCGCTCCGGCCCTATCTGCGCCTGGTCCGAATCGACCGGCCGATCGGTACCTGGCTGCTGCTGTTGCCCTGCTGGTGGAGCCTAAGCATGGCGGCCTCGGCGGGCTTCCGGCCACCGGACCTGCGCCTGATCGGGCTATTCGCGCTGGGCGCCCTGGTCATGCGCGGCGCCGGCTGCACGGTCAACGACATCGTCGACCGGAACATCGACGCCAAGGTGGCGCGCACCGCTGGCCGGCCGATCGCCAGCGGCGAGATATCGCTGGTCCGGGCGTTCGCGTTGCTCGGCGCCTTGCTGCTGCTCGGCCTCGCAATTCTGCTTCAGCTCAACGATTTGGCGGTGATTCTGGGCGCGGCCGCGCTGCCGCTGATCGCGGTCTATCCCTTCATGAAGCGCGTGACCTACTGGCCCCAGGCTTGGCTCGGCCTGACCTTCAACTGGGGCGCGCTGTTGGGCTGGGCGGCGGCGACCGGCGGGCTCGGCGCGCCGGCGCTGCTGCTCTATGGGGGCGGGATCGCCTGGACCCTGGGGTACGACACCATCTACGCCCACCAGGACAAAGAGGACGACGCGCTGGTCGGGGTCAGGTCGAGCGCGCTCAAGCTGGGCACGAACACCAAACCCTGGTTGGCGGTGTTTTTCGGATTGGCGGTCGCGGGGTTCGGGGGCGCGGGCTGGGCGGCGGGGCTCGGCTGGCCGTTCTATCTGGGCCTGGCCGGGGTCGCGGCACAATTCGCCTGGCAGGTGGCCACGCTCGACATCGACGATCCGGCCGGCTGCCTCGCGCGCTTCAAGTCGAACCGCCATGCCGGCTGGATCCTGCTCGCAGGCATCCTAGCCGCCGGCGCGATCCACTGAATGGCCGCAGGCCGCGTTCACGGCCCCTTGAGGATTTCGAAGTGGGGCGCTTCGGCGGGCAGGGCCTGGGTTTCCATCTCCGCGACCAAATCCTTGCGGCCCGCGGGATCGCGGATCGTCTCCAGGATGTGATGGTCGAGCGCGCGCGCCGGCCGGTGCCGGGCGCGCACCAGATCGATCGCCTGCTCCTGGTGCAGCGCGCCGTGAGGCCGGGCCTCCGAGGCCACCGCGGCGAGGCCGAGCGCGCCGCCGTCCCGGGCCAGGCAGCCGCGGATCGAAAGGTAGACGCCGGCGTCGTTCAATTCCGCCACCGGCCCCGCCTCGAGCGCCAGCGACACCCCGCGCAGGCGGCCGTAGAAATAGTTCTCGCCGCCCAGTTCGGTCTCGTGCATGCGCCCGAGCTGATCCTCCGCGAGCCAGGTGACGTAGACCTCGGCCACGGCGCCCGGGGTATGCTGGAGATTGGCCGCTATCGAGCCGTACTGGGTGACGTGGGCCGAATAGACCACGTCGTAGTCCTGGAGCCAGGCGCGGCTGACCGGGATCTCGGCGCGCGCGCCGAACTTGCGGTGAAGCTGCTCGGGCGAACGGTTCGAGCCGTGGCCGATGACCGGCCGCCGCCCGGCGAAGCGGGCGGCCTGAGAAGTCCCGGATTCCAACGGCCGCGCGGCGCCGTCCCGAAACAGGTAAGAGCGACCGGGCACGGGAAAGGGATAGGATTTGGCCAGCGCGAGGCGCGCGTGGTCGCTCTCGGGCAAGGGCCAGGGCACGGGAAACCTAGCCGGGATGGACGCGGCCGGACACGGCCAGTGTCAGTCGGTGCAGGGCGGCGGCTCGTCCGGATCGATGCACTCGATGCGGTAGCGCGTCGTGCAATGATCGACGCTCTGCCAGGCGTGTTTGGACCATTCCTCCTTGGCCGCCTGGTAGTCGCGGAACGGGCCGAACCACTGTTCCTTGCTGCCGACGGTCTCTTGGAAATGGGTGTCCGTGAATTCGCCTCCGACGACCCAGAATAACGACATCCCCGCGTCCTTCACTTCCGAATAACTTGGACTTAACGCCCAGGTTTAGAGTTGCCAATTAAACGATATCTCTAATATCTTAGGAATCCATAAAAAAGGTCAAGCAATATCTACGGTCACGGAAGCGCCCAGAAGTACTCAAGGCGCGCCATTCGTATCTCTGGGCACCCGCCGGCATCACCCTAGAGTCGACCGAGACCGATCCGGATCGACTCGCCAGGCCAGGTACGGCAAACAAGGAACCCGCCGCCATGTTTATCGAACTCTCGGGCTTCTCGATCTTCGTGATCGCGATTTTAGTGCTCGCCTTCGTGATTATCCTCATGGGGGTCAAGTCGGTGCCCCAGGGCATGGAATACACGGTCGAGCGCTTCGGCCGCTACACTCGAACGCTCGCCCCGGGGCTCAACATCATCACGCCGATAGTCGACCGCATCGGTGCCAAGATGAATATGATGGAGACCGTGCTCGATGTCCCCTCCCAGGAGGTCATCACCAAGGACAACGCGTTGTTGCAGGTCGACGGCGTGGTGTTCCATCAGGTGCTCGACGCCGCCAAGGCGGCCTACGAGGTCAACGATCTCGAGCGCGCAGTGCTCAACCTGACCATGACCAACATCCGCACGGTCATGGGTTCGATGGACCTGGACGAGTTGCTGTCCCAGCGCGACAAGATCAACCATCGACTGCTGACCGTGGTCGACGACGCCACCGCGCCTTGGGGCCTCAAGGTGACCCGTATCGAGATCAAGGACATCACCCCGCCTAAGGACCTGGTCGATTCCATGGCCCGGCAGATGAAGGCGGAACGGGACAAGCGCGCCACGGTCCTGGTCGCCGAGGGCGACCGGCAGGCCGAGATCCTGCGCGCCGAGGGCGAGAAGCAGGGCGCAATCCTGGCCGCCGAGGGCCGCCGCGAGGCCGCCTTCAAGGATGCCGAGGCGCGCGAGCGCGAGGCCGAAGCCGAGGCCAAGGCGACCCAGATGGTCTCCGACTCCATCTCCGCGGGCAACGTCCAGGCGATCAACTACTTCGTCGCCCAGCGCTATATCGAGGCGCTCGGCCGCTTCGCCGATTCGCCGAACCAGAAGATGTTTTTCATGCCGGTCGAGGCGGCCGGGGTGATCGGCGCCATCGGCGGCATCGCCGAGCTGGTGCGCGAAGGCGCGGGCGGCAGTGGCGGCGGCAGTGGCGGCGGCGGCGGCTCGGGCGGCCCCTGGGGCCGCAGTGGCGGCGGCGAGGGCTAGGCCGCCATGTCGCCGGAAGAGATCGAATTCTGGCACTGGTGGGTCGCGGCCGTCGTGCTCATCGTGATTGAGATCTTCGCGCCGGGCGCCGTGGCGCTGTGGATGGCGGTCTCGGCCGCCGTGGTCGGACTGCTGCTCTTGGCGGTCCCGGACCTGACCTGGCAGACTCAGATCCTGATCTTCGCCGTGCTCTCGGTCGCCACCGTGGTCGGCTGGCGCGCCTATCAATTGCGCCATCCGACAGTGTCCGATCAGCCAGCGCTGAACCGGCGCGGCGAGCAGTACGTCGGCCGGGTGTTCACGCTCTCGGAGGCCATCGTCAACGGCACCGGCAAGATCCACGTCGACGACACCATGTGGAAGGTCGAGGGCGCGGACCTGCCCGAAGGCACCCAGGTCCGGGTCACCGGCGTCGACGGCACCCTGCTGACCGTGGAACCGGCGTAGTCGAGCTGGCGGCGCTGGCCGCGCCGATCACTCCGAAAGGGCCGGCTGGCTCGAGGCCTCGAGGTGCCAGCCGCCCTGCCAGCGCCGGTACAGCGTCCAGAGGCCGTAGCCGGTCAGGAGCGTGGCGAGGATCGGCCGCGGCACCCCACCCATCATGAACAGCGGCACCGAAGCGGCCAAGCAAGCGGCCGGCAGATACAACAGCGTCCATATGCGCAGGCCGCGATGCGCCTGGAACAGCGGATAGGCGGCGGAGAAGATTGCGATAATCAAGAAGAACAGCGACCACGGCCGGGTCACGAAGGGGCTTAGGTCGGTGGTGATCGCCATCGCCCGGGCCAGGTTCAGCTCGGCGATGTTGCCGAGCACCACGCCCAGGATCATCGGCGCCAGCGGGAATCCGAACTGGCGCATGACAAAACCGAGGATGCCGAACCACAGCAGGGTCCAGAGGTCGAACTCGACGTTGTTGATGGCGAACACGCCGATACCGCAAAAACCTAAAATTATGCCGGCCAGCATGTACATGCGGATTTTCGTGACCAGAACGAAGATCCGGAGCATGAAAGACTGAAGCCCCAGCATCATGAAGGTGGCCAGGAAGAAGGCGATGAAGATGGAATAAGCGAGCACCGGCTCTTCGGCGATGAAGGTCGGGCTGGGCACCACGTCGTGGATCAGCAGCGCGCCGAGCATCACCGCCGCGGTCACGTCGCCGGGTATGCCAAGCGCCATGAGCACGATCAGCGCGCCGCCCTCGACCGCGTTGTTGGAGCTTTCCGGCGCGATAATGCCTTCGGCAACGCCGGTGCCGAATTTCTCTGGATTTTTGGAGGCTTTCTTGGCCTGGTCGTAGGCCAGAATGTTGGCGATCGAGCCTCCGGCGCCCGGCAGGATACCCGTGAACACGCCGATCAGCGCCGAACGAACGACGACGGTCCAGCGCTTGGCAATCTCGCGTATCGCGGCGCGATGCTCGATCTTGGCGTGGATGGTCCCTTTTTCGGTCAGCGATTTTTTCGCCGCTTCCGGGTCCCGTACATCGCGCAGAAGCTGGCTGAAGGCGAACAGCCCGATCAAGACGGCGATAAAATCGAAGCCCTGAAGCAGCGCATCGTTGCCGAAATTCAATCGCGCCATGCCGACCGCCTCGTCCTCGCCGACGGTCCTGGCCAGCAAGCCGACGGCGCCCGCGATCAAGCCCTTTGTCAGATTGCGTCCCGACAGGCTGGCGGTGATGGTCAGCGCGAACATCACCAGCATGAAGTAGTCCCAGGGATTGAACTCGAGCCCGATGCGGGCCAACTGCGGCGCCAGAGTGACCAGGAGGACGGCGCTGATCATGCCGCCGAAGAACGACGACCACACGCCGATGCCGAGTGCCAGTCCGGGCTGGCCCTTGCGCGCCATGGGGAAGCCATCGAAGGTCGTGGCCACCGAGGAGGGCGTGCCCGGGATGCCGGTCAGGATGCCGGCCATGAGCCCGCCCGAGAGGCCGCCGACGAGAACGCTGACCATGGTCGCCAGGCCCTGGGAGGCCGGCATGCCGAAGGTGAACGGCAGCGTCAGCACCACCGCCATGGCGATGGTGAATCCGGGGATGGCGCCGGCGATCAAGCCGCCCGCAACCCCGACCAGCATGAGGCCAAGGGTCGTTAGGTTTGCGATTTCACCAAAGGCCGCACCGATGTTTTCGAGTATCACGAAATCATCCCCCGGGCCTTCAGAAAGGCGAGAAAATCTCGCCGGGCGGCAAAATCACGCCCAGGCCATAGGTGAAAATGCTCCACATGCCGCCGACTGAAATCAGGGCAAGGGCCGCGTGTTGCAATAGATTCTTGGCATTCCACCCGCCGAGCACGCCCATCAGCGTAA
>CAXMQD010000723.1:0-3486 GCA_964194965.1 uncultured Acidimicrobiia bacterium
GGCCACGAGAGCCTGGAGATGGTTCTGCGCTACACCCACGCCCAGGATCGCGCTGTTGATCATGCCCTGGACCGCCTTGAAAGGCGAACGATCATCGAACATCCTCGGGCCGGAAAGACGGAAAGATCCTGACCCCATTACACCAAAATTACACATGGGGCGGCCACGGTCTGGGCCGCTACTCTCCGAGAAACGCTCTATCGCATTGAAAAGATTGGTACCCCTGGCCGGACTCGAACCAGCACGTCCTTGCGGACAACAGATTTTGAGTCTGTCGCGTCTACCAATTCCGCCACAGGGGCACTCAAGGGCCGCGCGTTCCCTGGCTCGAGCCCGGGGCCGTGGGGGTTGCGCGGCGCGGGCGCATGATAGACATGCGCGCGGGCTTGGCAACTCTCCGTCTGCCAGCGGGTAAGAATTCGGGCTCCCATCGTTGGATTCTTCCCCGAATCGCCCCGAATCGCCAAGTACGACGCCTCGCACCCCATAACCCAACCCGCGCGGAGGCGATTCTTATGGCCCCACTGTCGCGTTTGCGGTTAAGCTTGGGCTCCCCGGCCTAGCCGGGACGCGCGCTGTTTGAGGAGTTTCTGAATGAAACATGGGCGGCGCGGAACCGGAAGTCCGCCCGCCAGCTTGCCAGAACCCCACCCGCGACGGCTCGGGCGCCGTCCCATTCCCTATCGCGAGCACCCAGGTTTCCAGCCGGAACCGCCGGTCCCCCCAGGGTTTCCGTGAATTGCCGCGAGCCGGGGATCGGCGTGGCGCGATGCGCGGTCAATTGCGGAATCATAAGCGGGGCACGGCAAAGGGAGGAACCGGAGTACCCATATCATGACCCACGATCAGTTCCACGATCAGCAGGAGATCACCCACCACGAAATCACCGCGGTGGTAAAATGGTTCAATCCGACCAAGGGCTTCGGCTTCGTGCAGCCGACCGATGGCTCGCCCGACGCGTTCATGCACGTCTCCGTGGTCGAACGTTCCGGCCTCAATTCCCTGCCCCAGGGCGCGACCATCATCTGCGATCTCTGCACCGGGCAGAAGGGCCCGCAGGTGGCCGCGGTGCACCGGGTCGAATCCCTGCCCGAAGCGCCACCCCATGACGAGGGCGGCGAGGCGAGCGAGGTCGACGGCACGGTCAAGTTCTACAATGGCGAAAAGGGTTTTGGCTTCGTGGTGCCCGACGGCGGCGGCAAAGACGTCTTCGTCTCGGCCCGGGTGCTGGAGCGCGCCGGCATCCGCGACCTGGAACCCGACCAGCGGCTGCGGATGATGACCCGCATGGGCCAGAAAGGCCCCATGGCCGACAACGTCGAGTTGATTTAGACCAGAAACAACCTACTGCATCGGCTCCTCGGAGGGTTCTTCAGCGACTTCCGGAGGCGGCGCGCCGCAGGGTCCGGCGTGGTGGTGCACCATTCGCCAGGCACCGTCCTCGCGCAGGAAGACGTTGGTCGCGACCAATACGTTTGGGCCTAGGACCTCGTAGCAGATCACGATTCCAAACTCGCCGACGAGATGGGCGCGGGCGCCGCGGCAGACGATCGCGGGCGCCTCGGGGTTGGACAGGATAGCCTCCCAGGAATCCATAACAGCCTCCCGCGTATGCAAGGCATGCCAGCCGGGGTGGACGCAAGCAACCGGCGCGCGCCGGGCCCAGAGATCGCCCATGGCGGCCAGGTCGCGACCGCGGAAGACATGATAGAAGGCCTCGTTGGCAAACATTAACTCGGCGGTGTCGCTCATTATCGGCGTCCTCACCGCGCGGCCGGAAGGGACGCGCATTGTTGCTGCGCGGTTAGCATAGCGGAATAGGCTTTCGGTTGCCCGCCCCGGTCTTGCCTGTTACTCCGGAAAAACATGCGCCCCATCGGCGCCCCCGGGGAAAATGTTTTCATGCTGCGACGCCTCTACGACTGGACCATGGACTTGGCCGGGCACCGCCACGCGCTCTGGGTGCTGGCGGCGGTCGCCTTCATCGAAAGCTCGGTGTTTCCGGTGCCGCCCGATGTCCTGATCATCCCCATGGTGCTGGCGGCGCGCGGTCAGGCCTGGCGCATCGCCGCCGTGGCCACCGTGGCGTCGGTCGTCGGCGGCGGCCTGGGCTACCTGATCGGCGCCGCGTTGTTCGAGACCCTGGGCCGGCCGCTGCTCGAGTTCTACGGCCAGATGGCCAGCTTCGATGAGTTTCGGCGGATCTACGACGAATGGGGCGCCTGGATCGTCGCCGGCGCCGGCTTCACGCCGTTTCCCTACAAGGTGGTAACCATCGCCAGCGGCGTCGCCGATCTCGACCCGGTCACGTTCATGGCCGCTTCGGCGGTGTCGCGAGGCGCGCGCTTCTTCCTGGTCGCGGCGCTGTTGTGGAAATTCGGGCCGCCGATCCGCATCTTTATCGAGAACTACCTGCCCTACCTGGCCGCGGCGTTTTTTATCCTGCTGATCGGCGGCTTCGTCGCCCTGCGTTACCTGTTCTAAGAGGCCGAACCAAGTTCATGTCGACTCTCCAGTTGCGCGCCATCATCGATCACCCGCGCCTGGTTCCCGCGCTCATCATCGCGGTCAGCCTGGGGGCGCTCGCCGCCGCGCTGGCCTCGCAGTACTGGGGCGGGCTACAGCCCTGCGTGCTGTGCATCTATCAGCGCTACGCCTACGCGGTCGCCGCCGCCTTCGGGCTGCTCGGCCTGATCGCCGGACCGCGCACCGGCGCGCGCCGCGCCGCGGTGGCGCTCGCCGGGATCGCGTTCCTGACCGGCGGCGCCATCGCCGCCTTCCACGCCGGGGTCGAGCAGCAGTGGTGGCGCGGCACCGACGCGTGCCACGCCCCGGCCTTCGATCCCAACGCTTCGATCGCGGACCTGCGCAAGCAGCTCCTGGGGACCAAATTTGCACCCTGCGACGAGGTGCCCTGGTCCCTGTTCGGCGTCTCCATGGCGGGCTACAATGTGCTCGCCTCCCTGGGCCTGGCACTGACCAGCTTCTGGGCGGCGCGCAACATCGGCCGGACCCAACGTCCATGAGCGAGAAGCCCGACCAGGAACCCCGAACCCGGCACCCCGGCGACCTGACGCCCGAGGCCGAGGTCGCGCGCATGATCCGGGTCGACCACGCCGGCGAATTCGGCGCCCGGCGCATTTACGAGGGCCAGCTCGCGGTGCTCGGCCACGACGCCGGCGGGGGCAGCATCCGCCGCATGTACGACCAGGAGCTCGAGCACCTGGACCGCTTCGAGGAGCTGATGGTCGCGCGCCGGGTGCGCCCGACCGCACTGCAGCCATTGTGGCACGTGGCCGGCTTCGCGCTCGGCGCCGCCACCGCGATGATGGGCGAGCGCGCCGCCATGGCCTGCACGGTGGCGATCGAGGAGGTGATCGACGAACACTATGGCGACCAGGCCGAACGCCTCGGTCCCGAGGAGGCGGACCTCAAGGGCACTATCGAGACGTTCCAGGCCGACGAGCGCGAACACCGCGATACCGC